>JAPONS010000026.1 GCA_026713825.1 Chloroflexota bacterium
CCCCCGGCCCAACGACCTTCGGCGCCGGCAGCGGCCCGGGCTCCTCGGCCACGTCGGCCTCCGGTGCCGCCACCGCGTTCGCGGACGCCGCCACAACCTCGAACCGCACGTCGAGCGGCTCGCGCGCCACCCGTTCGACGGCCCGCTGCACGACGCCCCGCATGCGCTTCAGCAGGTACTCCGCGACGAAGGCCGTCGGCGCGGCCACCACCAGGCAGTCGCCGTCCATGGCGATACCCACGGTCTGCTTCAAGAAGGTATCATAGCTTGGCCGGGCGACCTGCACTTGCAGGTCGCCGAGCACAGCATCCCAAAGCTTTCGAGGGTCCCTGGAACTCAAAGTCGTCGTCTCCCTGGCCCGTACATGGCCTATGACACAGGCCGGTTGCGGGAAGTCAGCGGTAGGACTAAAGATAGAATCTATCATCGGGGCGGAGGGGCCTTCTAGGACAATGATTTGTGGATTTTCGACGGTTTTGCCCCGCCGTGCGCGTTCTACGACTGGGTGTACCGGTGTTCTACACCCGTCCAAAACATATTTTTCTCGGAAATACGACGGTCGTTCTGCAATAGCAATTCAATCAATGGCCCGTGAATTTCAGGTCAGGTTAGTGTGAGCGAGGTGCAATGTTCCCTATTAGCAGACACATTCAGGCTAGGGAGATAATCCGGAACGCTGACGGGCCTGCATCCTTGGACGTCGCACTGCTTCGCCACAAAAATGCTTTTGGCTGGAAGTTCCCGTGCGTATAGTTTTCCTCGGGACGCCCCATTACGCCGTGCCGGTGTTGTCAACCCTGTTTGACGCCCGTTATGAGGTCGCGGCGGTGGTGACTCAACCTGACCGCCCCGCCGGCCGCGGCCGAGCCCTCGCATCGCCCCCCGTCGCCGTCTGGGCCCGCGAGCACGGCGTCCCCGTCCTCCAGCCCCCGTCGCTGCGCCCGCCGGAGGTCGCCGAGCAGATCGCGGCCCTCGCCCCTGACGCCATGGTGGTCGCGTCCTACGGGCGCATCCTGCCGCCCCCGCTCCTGGCGCTGGCGCCCATGGGCTGCCTGAACGTGCACCCGTCGCTGCTCCCCCGCCACCGCGGCCCCTCGCCCGTCGCCGAGGCCATCCTGGAGGGCGAGTCCGTCACTGGTGTCACGGTCATGTTGATCGACGAGGGGATGGACACGGGCCCGATCGTCGCGCAGGAGGAGGTCGCCATTGGCCCCGACGACACCGCGGGCGCCCTCACGGCGAGCCTCTTCGCCCGCGGAGGCGAGCTCATGGCCCGCACCCTCCGCGAGTGGTCGGAAGGCCGCATCGAGGCCATCCCCCAGAGCGAGACACAAGCCACCTACAGCCGCAAACTGGAGAAAGCCGACGGCGAACTCGACTTCACGCGCACGGCCGCGCAACTCCACAACCAGGTCCGCGCTATGCACCCTTGGCCCGGTGCCTGCACAACGTTCAAGGGCGCGACACTCAAGGTGATTCGCTCGACGCGGCAGCCGTCAACGGGCGCAGCCGACCCGCCCGGCACGGTCATCGTGCTCCACGGTGCCCCAGCCCCTATCGGCGTTGTCACCCGCGATGGCGTGCTTGGCCTGCTAGAACTCCAACTCGAGGGCCGCCGCGCCGCCAACACAGACGCCTTCCTCCGTGGCCACCCGGACCTCCTCGGCACACGCCTGCCGTGCTAGCAACTCTGAATTACCAGCGAAAGCCGGTATCCAGGGGATGGAGAGGAAAGCCCAATCCGTTCGCCCTGAGCTTGTCGAAGGGTCGCAAGAACGGATGCACCGCCTATCCCTACAACAGCCGCTGCGCTCCCGTCTCCAGCGCCAGCAGCGCGTCCTTGCGGTGCAGCCCGCCGCCGTACCCGACGAGCTTGCCGCTCGACCCGATGACCCGGTGGCACGGCACGATGATCGACACGGGGTTGCTCCCGTTCGCGCTCCCCACCGCCCGGCTCGCCGAGGGCCTCCCGATTGCCGCCGCCACTTGGCCGTACGACCACGTCTCGCCGTAGGGGATGTTGCGCAGCTCCTCCCACACGCGGCGCTGGAACGGCGTCCCTCGCATGTCCAGCGGGACATCGAAGTCGCGCAGATCCCCCGCGAAGTAGGCGTCAAGTTGCGAGGCCGCCTGCGCGTTGTACGCGCCGCCCTCCTCGTACCGGGCGCCCTCCCGCTCCCACTTGTCCAGGTCGGGAAAGGACTGCTCCTCGGGCTTAACGCACGCCAGACCTTCGTCGGAGCTCACTAGCATGTAAACTCCCAGCGGGCTCTCGTAGCGGTGGTAGTACAGTGTCTCTTCCTTGGTCGTCACAGGTCCTCCGCTCGCGAATGTTGGCCAAAGCGTACCAGATTCCGCCATTCCAGCAAGCCTTCTGGAACCCCAAAAACCCTGCCACTCGCAGGCGCGCATCCGCCGCTTTTGCGGTATGATAGGGGCGACTTCCATCCTCCCGCGTACTTCGCACGCAACTACGGCAAAGGAGGCTGAACATGGACATCGCCAAGCTCGCCGCCACCGCCAAGGCCCTCGTCGCGCCCGGCAAAGGCATCCTGGCCGCTGACGAAAGCTCCGGCACCATCAAGCGCCGCTTTGACTCCATCAACGTCGAGAGCACCGAAGAGAACCGCCGCGACTACCGCGAGATGCTCTTCCGCACCATAGGCGTCGACGCCTACATCAGCGGTGTCATCCTCTACGACGAGACCATTCGACAGCCCGGCGCCGACGGCACTCCGCTGGTGCAGGTCCTCTCCAGCCGTGGGATCATCCCCGGCATCAAGGTCGACAAGGGCACCCAGCCCCTGTCATTCTCCCCCGGTGAGCTTGTCACCGAGGGCCTTGACGGCCTTGCCCCGCGCCTGGCCGAGTACCGTGAACTGGGCGCCCGCTTCGCCAAGTGGCGCGCCGTCATCAACGTCGGCCCCGGCATCCCGACGGCCCGCTGCATCGAGGTCAACGCCCACGCGCTCGCTCGCTACGCCGCCCTCAGCCAGGACGCCGGCCTCGTCCCCATCGTGGAACCTGAGGTCCTCATGGACGGCGATCACGACATCGACGCCTGCTACGACGCCACCAAGTCCACCCTGCTGGAGACCTTCGCCCAGCTCCACCGGCAGGGCGTCGAGTTGGAGGGCATGCTCCTCAAGCCCAATATGGTCCTCTCCGGCGCCTCCGCCCCCAACCGCGCCCCGGCCGAGGCCGTCGCCGAGTACACCGTCGACTGCTTCAAGCGCTCCATCCCCGCGATGATGCCCGGCATCGTCTTCCTCTCTGGCGGCCAGAGCGACGATGAGGCGACGGTGAACCTGAACGCCATCAACGTCCACGCCGCCAGGGTCGGCGCGCCGTGGACCATCAGCTACTCCTTCGGCCGAGGCTTGCAGAGCGCGCCGATGAAGGCGTGGGCCGGCCAGGCCGCCAACGTCTCCGCCGCGCAGGCCGCCTTCCACCACCGGGCCCAGCTAACCAGTGCGGCCCAGCAGGGCAAGTATTCCGCCGCCATGGAAGGGGCCGCCGCTGCCGTGTAGGCAACAGTCTAAGGACGCAAAGAGGAGCGAGCCGCATTTGCGGCCCGCTCCTCTTCATATTCGTCATTCCGGCGGAGGCCGGAATCCAGGGGTGGTGAGGCTGCTCGCCTGGGCGATTCGCGAATCACCCGCCCGTTCGCCCTGAGCCTGTCGAAGGGCCCCTACTCCGTAAACCTGATCTTGTCCAACCGGGAGAAATCGTGGATGGAGTCTATCCACCGCACCGTCCCGGACCGCGACCGCATCACCAGCGTCTGCGTCCGCGCGCCGCCGTCCTGCATCAGCACGCCCTTGAGCAGGTCCCCCGTGCTCGCCCCCGTCGCCGAGAAGAAAACGTCTTCCCCGCCCACAAGGTCGTTGGTGTCGTAGATCTTCTCCAAGTCCACGCCGTCGGCGATTGCCTGCTGGCGCTCGGCGTCGTCGCGCGGCCACGCCTTGCAGATGATCTCCCCGCCAATGCACCGGATCGCCGCCGCCGTCAGCACCGCCTCGGGAGACCCGCCGATGCCCAGCAGCATGTCGACGCCCGTCCCCGGCAGCGCCGCCTGAATGCCCGCCACAATGTCGCCGTCCGTGATCAGCTTGACGCGAGCGCCCGCTGCCCGCACTTCCGCCAGCAACTCGTTGTGCCGGGGCCGGTCCAGCATGATGACTGTCAGGTCGGTGACGCTGCACCCCTTCGCCTCCGCCACGCTTCGCAGGTTCTGCGGCACGCTCGCCTCGATGTCGATGGCCTCGCGCGCCTCCGGTCCAACTGCGATCTTGTTCATGTAGAAGACGTTGCCCGGGACGTTCATGGTGCCCCGAGCCGAAAGCGCGACCACCGCGACCGCACCCGGCAGCCCCTTCGACAGCAGCGTCGTCCCGTCGATCGGGTCGACGGCGATGTCCACCTCCGGCGGCTCCCCGTTCCCGATGCGCTCGCCGTTGTAGAGCATCGGCGCCTCGTCCTTCTCCCCCTCGCCGATGACCACCACGCCATCCATCGAGACGTAGCCCAGCGTGTAGCGCATCGCGTCCACCGCGGCCTGGTCCACCAGCTCCTTGTCGCCCATCCCCATGTGGCGCACGGCCGCCATCGCCGCAGCTTCTGTCACCCGGGCTAGTTCCATCGCCAGGTTGCGCTCGATAGGTTGGCGGGCACGCTGCATCGCCATAGCACACCTCCGGTTGTTTGGGGCGAGGGGATTATACCACCGCGCGCCTGGATATCGCTGGTGCCGCCATTGGAGCAATAGAGTCCTTTACCCTGACACAGCCCCGTTGGGTTAACCGCCAACATAGTGTAGATTACGCGTCAGCAAGAATCCCCATCCGAGGCTCACAGTCAAGGAGGCAGCATGGCAACGCAGACACAGGAAATCCGCAACATGCGGCTCATTTCCCACGACATGCTCAATGGCTTCGGAAACATCGGAGAGGGCATCCACCTCTACCAGGACAGGAGCGGCCGCCGGGTGCTCTACCTGGCGCACGAGAGCGCGCCCAAGGACATCACCGGCGTCGACGTGACGGACATCGCCAACCCGAAAGTCATCGTCCAGACGGACCTTGACTACCCCCACCTGCGCTCCAACTCGCTGTCCATCGTTGGCGACACCATGCTCGTGGCCTACCAGTCACAGCAGCCGGGGCAGCCCGGCACAGGCATGGGCGTCTATGACATCAGCAACGTTGAGGAGCCTCGCCGCATCGGCTTCCTAGACACCAGCGGTCCATACTCCCGAGGCTGCCACGTGCTCTGGTGGGTCGACGGCCCCTACGCCCACCTCTCCACCGGAGCCGCCGATTTCCAGCCGCGCGACCAGAAGGACGACCAGCTTTACATGATCGTCGACGTCAGCGACCCGTCGAATCCGAAGGAGGCCGGCCGGTGGTGGCTCCCCGGGACCCGTGAGGGCGACGACGCGCCTCCCGTGCGGCGGAACCCCTATTTCGACGCCGGACACCGGCTCCACAACGCCAACGTCTACCCGCAGCGCCCGGACCGTGCCTACTGCGCGTGGATCGACGGCGGCACCAACATCCTCGACATCTCCGACGTCGCAAACCCGACGGTGGTCAGCGAGTTCAACTTCGGCCCGAACTTCCCGGGCTTCACCCACACCGCCCTGCCTCTCTTCAGCCGCGACCTCATGGTGGTGACCCAGGAGTCCGTCCGCACCAACGGCGAGGACCACCCCAAGCTCGTCTGGATGGTCGACATCAAGGACGAGACCAACCCGGTCATCATCAGCACGTTCCCGACGCCCAACCTCGACGACTACTTCAGCCGTCCCGGCCGGTACGGCGCCCACAACATCCACGAGAACCAGCCCGCCCCCACCTGTTCCCAGTCGGACACGCTGATCTACGGCACCTTCTTCAACGGCGGCATCCGCGTCTACGACACCAGCAACCCCTTCCGCCCGGAGGAGGTCGCCTACTTCGTCCCGCCCATCCCCGAAGGCGCAGCAGCCAACGGCATCAACGACGTCTACGTGGACGAAAACGGCATCCTCTACGTGGTGGACCGCATCAAAGGCGGCCTCTACATCCTGGAGCTGACCCTCTAGCGCCGAAGTTCAATCATCGCAAGCAGGAACTCCCGCTGCCTGTCTGATAGTGGCTCAATCCCACTGATGGAAGCGTGGACCTGATTGCGGGCGGCGTCCACGTTGGTGCCGTGGTCGTATGAGCACCCCAGTTCCCCCAATCGACAGTGGTAGTCCCGCAGTAGCAGCAACGCCTCTACCACGGCATCGAGATTGGACGGCCCCAGCTCAATCCCTTGGGTAGCGCCCAACCCAGCGGCATAGAGCGGCAGCCGATGCAGGTGGATCTCCAGGTAGAGCGTCCAGCCCCCCGGCGAATCCTCCCACCACCCCCAGGGAATGTGGTCTTCCATTGTGTTTATGAAGTCCACAAGCAACTGTCTTTCGACGTCCCTGAGCGTGGTGCGCAGCGGTTCGGGTATCCGTGTCCTCGCAATGTAGTTTGGCGCACGTGGCGAGTTATGCAGGATTGCGTGTGTAACAAATGGAGACCAGAGTCCCCGGTCTTCATCTTCGAGCCTGATGTACCAATCAAGTTCCTCGTCCCAGGTTGTGCCTCCTCCATCGCTCATGAACCCGACAAAGTACTTCCTGATGCGGGGAGGGATCAGGGATGGGTGATGCGGGTTGAAGCCGGGTATGAGTGCCTCCATCTCCCACCAAAGACCGCCGAACTTGCCATACTCCCCTCTGTCCAGCACTTCCCAGTAGTCTTCGTCGCCCACATCGTGGTTGGCGAGAATCGCCCTGATCAGGTTGTAGTAGGGCCGCCAGGGCTCCAGGCGGTGTCCGGTCCCTGCCCTGTCCAGGTCACGAAAGTCGAGTGCAAACTGCGCGACGTCGCGTCTGAACGTGTAGAGGTTCATCCTATCGCACGGCTCCGAAAAGCCGTCCCAGTACGCCCAGTACGCCCAGTAGGCCCGCATAACGTCTGCCATCAGGTGGCCGATGAAGCTGTGGCCCATCTCAATGTGACCGTTGTGAGAGCTCCTGAACCTGATCTCGCCTCGCTTCCGTTCGATGAGTATGTCGTTGTTCATCCAGTCCTCTGCGGCCTGCGTGAGCCCATGGGCCCCAGCGGTGTCACGAATTCGCGCCTGCACCCACGAGTCTTGTGTGCCCGCGTGTCCCCACGCGTGAGCGGTACGCCCGCGAAGGATCTCGGGCCCACCGTCCTCTGCGAAGAAGTCGATTGCCCTCTCGGTGACGCCGTCAAGATTCCGCACTTCGACTGTCACTGAATAGACCGTCCCAGGTTGAAGGCCCTCAAGCGTCCTGCATTTGCTGGAGCTCCATTCAGACGTGGAAGCGACTCCTCCCCTGAATGCCTGCAACCTTACTTGATACTCCGTGTAGGCGGGATTCACCTCGTCAATGATGGGCAACTGCAGCCCCGTCCCATGGGTTGCCATCTGCCTTGCGACCCTGGGCGCATGGGCAAGCGTGGCTTTGCTGAGCTCAGCAGAAAGTTCCGCTCCGTTCGACCGCTGCACCTCGAGCTTGTATGTGTACCGAGTGTTGGGACTGAGGTCCGCGTCACTGTAGGACCGATCTTCAAGCGAGGGGGTCGCTATCAGGACGTCGTCCCGGAATACCTCGAATCGCTCCACATCATCGAAGTTTGTCGTCCACCGCAATTCAATCTTTGCTGGCGACACGGCAAAGCCCGAAAGGGTCAAGGGGAGTGGCGTCGGGGAGGGGGTTGGGGTAGGCCTGGGTGTAGCCGTAGGCGAGGGAGTTGGCGTCGGCGTAGCAACCGCGGTGGGAGCCGCTGCCGGAATGGGCGTCGGTACGGGCGAGGGCAGCGCAAAGATGTTGAGCGCGGGCGTCGCCGATGGTGCCGGCCGAGCCTCGGCGTCTTGGGCCGACGTAGTTGGCGCCGGGCTCCGAGTAGGCGACACGGTAGGAGTGGGAGGGGGCGCTTCATCAATTTGCGACGGGGTGGGCACTACGGGCTGAGATTCCACGGGAGGTTGGCATGCAAAGGTCAGCAATGCAAGGACAAGGGCCGCCGACAGGCCCCACACCACCGCAGACCCGGCTTTCATGAAGGGCAATACGTCACCCAACCTCAAAGTTAGCTGACTTCCCGGTATCGCTCTGGCGCCTTCTCTGACTTCCGCCTACACCGGCTCCGCCAGGAACACCGGGATCTTCCGCTCGGTCCTCGTCTGGTACTCGTCGTAGGGCGGAAAGGCCTCCGCCGCGAGGGCCCACAGCCGCTCCCGCTCCGTCTCGTCCTCGACCTCGCGCACGCGCATGCTATAGACCTCCGTCAGGTCGCGGATTTCCACATCGCCGTTCGCCCGCAGGTTGTAGACCCACTCCGGGTGCTTCGGCGCCCCGCCCCGAGAGCCCACCAGCACGTAGCTGTCGCCATCCTTGACGCGCATCAGCGGCGTCTTGCGGATGCCGCCCGTCTTGTTCCCGACGTTCGTGACGATGATGACCGGCAAGCCGGTCTCCCGCAGCGTCGTCCCCTGCGTCCCCCCGCTGCTCTCGTACAACTCCACCTGCTCGCGCACCCAGTCCGAGGTCGAGGGTAGGTATTCAGGCATGGTTCACTCCTTCTCCGTTCTGCTAGACATGTTCACTGCTCTTGGCTGCGAGGACAAGAGCGGGGTCAGGCGGCTCGTGGTTCGCCCCTACGGAGTCCCCTCTCGTGACTCCCGCGCCTGCTGCTGCAGCGCGTACAGCTTGTTCAGCGCTTCCAGCGGCGTCATCTCCGTGATGTCGAGTTCCATCACCGCTTCCCGCAGCCCGTCGTCAGCCGACGCCATCAGCGGGAGCTGCGCGCCCTGCGGCGCCGTCGCACGCGAGCGCCCGCCGCGGTGGGGCGCGTCCGTCGCCTCCAGCTCCGACAGCAGCTCGCGGGCGCGGTTCAGCAGCGGCGGCGGCAGTCCCGCCAGCCGAGCCACATGCACGCCGTAGCTGCGGTCGGCCCCGCCCGGCACGATGCGGTGCAGGAACGTCACCTGCCCGTCGGCCTCCACCGCCGAGACGTTGTAGTTCACTACGTTCGGCAGGTGGTCGGCCAGCGCCGTCAGCTCGTGGTAGTGCGTTGCGAACAGCGTCTTGCACCCCAGCCTCGGGTGGCTGTGCAGGTACTCGGCCACCGCCCGCGCAATGGCCAGCCCGTCGTACGTGCTCGTCCCGCGCCCAATCTCGTCCAGCACGACCAGCGACTGCGTTGTCGCGTGGTTCAGGATCGCCGCCGTCTCCACCATCTCGACCATGAATGTCGACTGCCCTGTCGCCAGGTCGTCCTGAAGCCCAACGCGCGTGAAGATGCGGTCGACGATGCCCATGCGCGCCGCGTCCGCCGGCACGAAGCTGCCCACCTGCGCCATCAGCACGATGAGCGCCACTTGCCGGATGTACGTCGACTTTCCTGCCATGTTCGGACCCGTCAGCACCATCAGCGACGCCCCCGGCTGCCCAAGCGAGGTGTCGTTCGGCACGAAGGCCCCCGCGCCGACCACGTGCTCCACGACAGGATGCCGCCCTGCCGTGATCTCCAGCACGCCGCCCTCCTCGAACGTGGGGCGCACGTAGCCATTCCTCGACGCCGCTTCAGCCAGGCCGCGAAAGAGGTCCGCCTGCGCAATGGCCGACGCCGTCTGCAGGATGCGGGGCGCCTCGTCCGCCACCTGCCTGCACACTTGTCGGAAGATGGCGCTCTCCATCTCCGCCAGCCGCTCCTCGGCGTTCAAAATCAGTGCCTCATACTCCTTCAGTTCGGGGGTGATGAACCGCTCGGCGTTGACCAGCGTCTGCCTCCGGATGTACTCCTCCGGCACCCGCGCCAAGTTGGAGTTCGACACCTCCAGGTAGTAACCGAAGACCCTGTTGTACCCGACCTTGAGCGTGCCGATGCCCGACCGCTCCTGCTCCTGTCGCTCCAGTCCCGCGATGTACTCCTTCGCGTCCCGCGACGCCGTCCGCAGGTTGTCCAGCTCCGGCGAGAACCCCGGCCGCACGACGCCGCCCTGACCGCTCAGCGCCACTGCGTCGTCGTTCACCGTCTGCGCGATGACCGCTACGATGGCCTCGCATGGGTGCAGGTCCTCGCGCAGCCAGCCGACGGCCTCGCCGCCCTCCGCCAGCAGATCGAGCATCGCCGGGACGGCCTCCAAACTCCGCCGCAGCGAAACCAACTCCCTCGGCGTCACCGTGCCCGCCGTGACGCGGTTCACCAGCCGCTCCAGGTCGCTCATCCCGCTGAGCATGGCCGCGGCGTTTTCCCGCCGGATGTTGCTCGCGTGGTGCCACGCGACGGCGTCTAGCCGCCGCTCCAGCTCCTCGCGGTCCAGCAGCGGCTGCCCCAACCACCGGCGCAGCAGCCGTCCGCCCATCGGCGTCTTGGTGTAGTCGAGCACGTTCAGCAGTGCCGTCCCGCCTCCGAAACGTCCGGCGCGAAAGAGCTCCAGGTTCCGCCGCGTCTGGTAGTCGAGCACCATGTACCGCTCGGGCGAGTATGTCCGCAGCGAGGTAAGCTGCCCCACCTTGCCCTTCTGCGTGTCCTGCAGGTAGGCCAGCAGCCCGCCCGCTGCCTGCACGGCGAGGGGCGCGTTCTCGCAGCCGTAGGCCTCCAGCGTACTCACTCCGAAGTGCTCCAGCAGCGTCCTCCGCGCTGCCGCGATCCGGAACTGCGCGTCCGCCCCCGCCGTCACCGTCGGCCCGCCGTCGTCACCCTGCGGCGGCCGCAGCGCACCGACGATGCTCGCGGCATCCAGTTCCTCCGGCATCAGCAGCTCCGCTGGCCCCAGCCGTTCCAGCTCCAGCGGAAGCGTCAGCAGCGGCATCTGCGCCGTCGCAAACTCCGCCGTGGTAATGTCGGCGTAGGCCAGCCCCGCGACATCGCCCTGCAGCGTCACGGCTGCGATGAAATTGTTGGCGCGCTCGTCCAGCAGCCCCGGCTCCACCACCGTCCCCGGCGTGACGATGCGCACCACGTCGCGCTCCACGAGTCCGGCGCCCGCCGAGGGCTCAGTGATCTGTTCGCATATGGCCACCTTGTAGCCGCGTCGGATGAGCCGCGCCAAGTAGCCTTCGAGCGAGTGTGCGGGCACGCCGGCCATCGGCACCCGCTGCCCCTTGCCCATGTCGCGGCCCGTCAGCACGATGTCGAGCTCCGCCGCAGCCGTCCGCGCGTCCTCGTCAAAGGTCTCGTAGAAGTCGCCGAGCCGGAACAGCACGATGGCGTCCGGGTGCCGCGCTTTCACCTCCAGGTACTGCCTGCGCAGGGGCGTAGCGGCTTGGGCGGCGACGCCGTCAGCCGCTGCGCCGTTGGTTGATTCGCGTGTCTTGCTTGACGACCGTGCCATAGTCAGCCCTGCATAGTCCTTTGGAGGGGAGTGCTTGCATCATACCCTGTGGCGATTGGGGATTCTATGCATTTATCCCCATCGTCATCCCGGCGGAGGCCGGTTTCCATGGGTGGGGAGCCGCGTTTGCATAGAACCTCTCGAAGCGGCCGCCAGAGCGAGGTAGACTTTGTGCGCCTCTACTCTTGGGATCCGCCTTGCTCTAGATCCTGGAGGTACGCGCAGTCCTCGTCCGAAAGATCTGCGCTCGCGAGCAGCTCCGGCCGCCACTGCCAGGTCCGCAGCAGCGCCTGCCGGCGGCGCCACCGCGCCACGGCCCCGTGGTCGCCCGACAGCAGGATCTCCGGCGTCGTCATGCCGCGGTACTCGGCGGGCCGCGTGTACGTTGGGCCCTCGAGCAGACCCTCGCTGAACGACTCCTCCACCGCCGACGTGTCGTCGCCCAGCACTCCCGGCAGCAGCCGCACCACCGCGTCGATGACGGCCATCGCTGGAATCTCGCCGCCGGTGAGCACATAGTCGCCGATGGAGATGACGTCGGTTGCCAGCGCATCCTCGGCGCGTGCGTCGACGCCCTCATACCGCCCGCAGATGAAGACGAGCGCGTCATGCGCCGCGAGCTCGCGCGCGATAGCCTGCGTGAACGGCCGTCCCTGTGGCGAGAGGAGGATGACGGGCGCGCCGTCGGCTACCGTCACCCCCTGCCTCTCCGCCAGCTCGGCCCGCACGGCCTCGACGGCGAGGAAGAGCGGCTCGGGCTTCATCACCATCCCCGGCCCGCCGCCGAAGGGCGTGTCGTCCACGACGTGGTGCCGGTCCTGCGCGAAGTCGCGGATGTTGTACAGCGCGATGGTCACTAGCCCGCGTTCCTGCGCGCGGCCCAGGATGCTTTGGTCCATCGGCCCGGCGAACATGCCGGGGAAGAGGGTGAGGACGGAAATGTCCATTTCGCTCCGATTGTGGCCCGTTTCAAAATGGGCCTCTTGGTGCCACCGGTGGACTGGAGGCTACTCAGCGCCGCAAAACGAGCGCTTTAGGCCCGATCAGCTATGGGCAGAAGAGGCTGCGCTCCACATAATGCCTGTTTCAGCTACAACGAGTCAGTCGGGTGCTGCTGGATCGGGCCCTCCATGGTCTGCAGCGCGTGAGGCAGCAATGGCAGCAGGATGTCCAGGCACTGCCGCACGCCGCGTGGGCTGCCCGGGAGGTTGACGATGAGGCACCCGCCCCGCGTGCCGGAAACGCCCCGGCTGAGGTACGACAGCGTCGTGAAATCCGAGGTCTTTGCCCGCATGTACTCCGATAGTCCGGGCGCCACCCGGTCGATGACGGCGCGCGTCGCCTCAGGGGTCACATCCCGTGGCCCGAACCCCGTTCCCCCCGTCGTTAGGATGACGTTCACCTGCTGCGACCACCGCGTCAGCCGGTCGACGATGGTCTCGTAATCGTCCGGCACCACTTCGCGGATCGTCACGTCGAAGCCCGCCGCCGTGGAGAGCTCTATGGCGGCTTGCCCGCTTGTGTCGTCACGTTCTCCCTGTGAACCAGCGTCACTCGAAGTAAGAATAGCTACCGTGTACATGAGCGTCCCTCCGTCCCGGAGCGGCTGTACCCAATGATAGCACAGGGACCATCCCAGCTATGGGAATAGTGACGTTGACTGTTCGACATCAAAATTGTGACAAATATGTGAAAGGTGAGATGAAAGTTGGTTTCCGACCAAAGTCGCGGACAAAACATTTGGCGCTCTCTAGTGGCTTCCAGGTGTAACATTACCGAAGAAACGGTAGATTCCATAGCTAAAAATGTTTGGAAACCAACTTTTTAAGTCGTCTAATTTGAGTTTTAAACTTGTCTCAGATTAGGGGTTGACAAATTGTGTGACGGGCCGTTTAATAGCGCTGTAGCCCAGAGGTTGGGCATTTCTGTTTTAGAGTCGTTAACAGTGACGCCTCAAAACGTTGGGCCCCAGCCGGTGCACACGCCGGTCCTTGTCAAGGAAGTGGTGGAAGCGTTGGCGGTGGCCTCAGCGGGCGCGATTATAGATTGTACGGTCGGCGAGGGCGGCCACACTGAGGCCATCCTCAACGCCGCACCGGACTGCGTTGTCATCGGCTTGGACCTGGACCCGGCGGCCCTGGCCATCGCGAAGGAGCGGTTGTCAGGCCACGGTGACCGCGTCCGTTTGGTCAACGCATCGTATACAACGCTGGCTGAGCAGGCGCGGTTCCTGGAAGAGATCTCTGTGATGGGCGTTCTCCTGGACCTGGGCCTCTCAAGTCTGCAGTTGGAGGGAGAGGAACGAGGGTTCAGTTTCCAGCGGAATGCTCCCCTCGACATGCGTTTCGGCCCAGACGATGACCTCACCGCCGATGACGTGGTCAACCGCTACACGGAGCGCGACCTCGCCTGGGTCATCCATGAGTACGGTGAGGAACCTCGGGCACGGCGGGTCGCCAGGGCCATCGTGCAGCGGCGCCCCATCCGGGGTACCGAGCACCTGGCTGAGGTCGTGCAGGGAGCATTGGGACGCCGGGGCCGTATCCATCCGGCCACCCGTACCTTCCAGGGCATCCGAATGGAGGTGAACCACGAGGTCGACGCGATCAAGACGGCCCTCGCGGCTGCGGCGGAGACGCTCCACCCCGGAGGCCGGCTGGTGGTCATCAGCTATCACTCGATCGAGGACAGGCTCGTCAAGACAACGCTAAGGGAGTCCACGGTGCTTAAGGCGCTGACCAAGAAGCCAATTACCCCCTCCGGAGAGGAGGTCGCGTTAAATGCGCGAAGTCGGTCCGCCCGCATGCGGACGGCCGAGCGGTTGGATGAAGGCACCGCCTTCAGGTAGATGCGAACCGGTTGTACAGGGGTGCCGGCCCCCTCCCTTCAGGCGCCCCTCTAAGTAGCCTGGCCACGCGGACGGCAAATGCCTGCCCATGTTCAAACCGTCCTCCCCTCGGCCGGTGCCCCTGTACCGCTGGTAAACCCGGGCCAGTCAACTGAAAGGAATTGCTCAGCCGCCCGAATGGGGCAGGTCTGAGACTCAAGAGCCGCCGTACCCGCATCGCGCCGCGGAATACGGAGAAAGGGACGCGATATGGCTAAGGACGTCACGATTGCAGTTATAGACGCGGGCACATCTAAGGTACTCACCCTCATCGGTCGCCACAACGGCATGGACAGAGCCGAGGTCCTCGGAGCAGGACTCGCCCCCACTGCCGGCATCCGCAAAGGCGTCGTCGTCGACGCTGGTGCGGCCCGCGAGAGCATCCGCGAGTCCATGGAGGATGCGCGCATTGCCGCCGGCGTCCTCGCACCCTCCGCCTTCATAATCGTCTCCAGCGGTCACCTGGAGGCCCACTCCTGCTGGAGCACCCTCCATTCCATGGGACAGGACGCGGCCATCACCGAGGCCGAGCTTGATCGAGCCGTCGATGCTGCTCGCCCCGAGGGGCTCTCCTCCAGGCAAGAGGTCCTGCACAAGCTCCCGCGCTCCTTCGCCGTTGACGGCCTCAAGGGTTTGCGCAACCCCATCGGTATGCACGCCCTCCGTATCGACGTTGAGACCGTGTGCGTGACCGCAGAGGCCGCCTCCATCAACGCTCTCGTCAGCGCTGTCGAAAGCGCCCGCGTCCGCGTCGACGGCATAGTCGCCGGCCCCGTCGCCACGGCCGAGGGCGTCCTTTCGCCCGACGACATGGAGCGCGGCGTGGCCCTCATGGACATCGGCGGAGGCGTCACAACTGTGGCCGTCTTTCGCAACGGCGCCCTCTGGAACGCCGGCGTCCTGCCGCTGGGCGGCAACCAGTTCACCACGGACCTTTCGCTCGCCCTGAACATCGCACCCGAGACCGCCGAGGATCTGAAGGTCCGCTACGGCCAGGCCGCCCTCGACGTCACGGGCGACGAGTCCGTCGAGATCGAGTCCCCCGCCGACCAGCGCCTGGTTCGCGTCGAGCGGCGTGTCATCGCCCGTTACCTTCACGAGCGCGCCGGCGAGCTCTTCCGCTTCGCCGGCCGGAAGCTGAACGAGTTCGGCTTCCCAAACCTGCCCCCGGCCGGCCTCGTGTTGACCGGCGGAGGTTCCACCCTGCGCGGCATTGAACGCGTGGCGCGCCAACAGCTCGGCGCACCGGTGCGTTTCGCTTTCCCGGAGGACCCGGACCTGCCTTATGACCTGCGCGATCCCGCCTTCTCCGCCGGCGTCGGCGCCCTGCATTGGGCCTCCCGTCAGCCGGAGACATCCATGCGGGATGGCGGCAGAAGACAGAAATTTAACACCACCTACGCTCAGGCCAACGCCGGTCCCCTGAGCCGGCTCAAGGACCGCATGAGCAAGGTTGCCCAGTAGGCGGCCGCTGGCAAAGCGAGAGAGGAAGGAGATCCCAATGGCAGAGTTCCCATACCAGCCCAACGAATTCGCAAACAGCAACAACGCGCCTCTGATCAAGGTGGTTGGCGCGGGCGGCGGCGGCTCCAATGCCGTCAACCGCATGTTCCGCACGCCCATCCCTGGCATCGACTACGTCGTCGTCAACACGGACTCCCAGGCGCTCCAGCGCTGCGATGTCCCAATGCGCGTACAGATGGGCGAGCGCCTCACCCGTGGCCTTGGGGTCGGTGGAGACCCCGAGACCGGCCGCCTCGCCGCCGAGGAGAGTCGCGAGCACCTCACCGAGCTTATCAAGGGTGCGGACATGGTCTTCGTGGCCGCCGGCATGGGCGGCGGCACCGGCACCGGCTCCGCCCCCGTTGTCGCAGAGCTCGCCCGAGAGGCCGGCGCCCTTACCGTCGCCGTCGTCACCAAGCCCTTCTCGTTTGAGGGCGCCCACCGCCGCCGCCACGCTGACGAAGGCATCCAGCGGCTGCGCGACAAGGTCGATTCCCTCATCGTCATTCCCAACGATCGCCTCAGCGCCATCAGCGGCGAGGAAGTCACCATCTCCAACGCCTTCTCGATGGCCGATGACGTCCTGCTGCAGGCCGTTCAGTCCATCGCCGAGCTGGTGACCGTCCCCGGCGAGATCAACCTGGACTTCGCCGACGTGAAGACCGTCATGTCCCACGCCGGACCCTCCTGGCTCGGCATCGGCACCGGCTCCGGCGACCGCCGCGCCATCGTGGCCGCCCGCGCCGCCGTGTCCTGCCCGCTCCTCGAGGTTTCCATCGAGGGCGCACGGGGCGTCCTGTTCAACATCACCGGCGGCACCAACCTCACCCTGGCAGAGGTCCAAAGTGCTGCCGATGCCATTAGCGAAGTCGTTGACCCTGACGCGAACATCTTCTTCGGCATGGCCACGGACCCCAGCATGGAAGACGATGTCCGCCTCACCATCATTGCCACGGGTTTTCCAACCCCGGACGTCCTGGTGCCCACCCACGCCGACGCTATTTCCGGCACGGAGGACCAGGACTTTGACATTGATCTACCGCCGTTCTTGCGGAACGCCCCCTCCCTAGCTCGTAACCGGGTCACATCCCGGATCAACGGGCTATAACCTCCACCCCTCTCAAACGCCCGATTCATCGGGCCCCTCCCTCGCCACCGGGCCGCCCTGCCAACCAGGGCGGCCCGCTTACGTCAGCACAAGGGCGGCCCGCAGACGCCCCTGCCAACCAGGGCGGCCCGCTTACGTCTCCCCTTCCCCGAGGGCTCAAGGCACAGTGGCTCAACGACGTCAAGACCATCTTCTTGCCACCAACCCGCACCCTTGCCGCCTAGCAGTCCACACCTTGCCGGGGTAACATTAGGGGAGAAGACCAGCGCGCCCGCCGATGCCCTCGGCATGCGCGCGGCACATTCGCCCAAGGGCCGGCCGCGCCGCCCCTCAACCCCGCTCGCGACGCCGGCTGCGTGAGGAGCGCTCTATGCCGGACGGCAACCTGGACACCCTCTGCATCAACACCCTGCGCCTGCTCGCCGCCGACGCGGTGCAGCAGGCGGGCAACGGTCACCCCGGCGGCCCCATGGGCCAGGCCGCCATGGCCTACACCCTCTGGGACCGCTTCCTCAAGCACAACCCGACGGACCCCAACTGGCATGACCGCGATCGATTCGTCCTCTCCGCCGGCCACGCCTCCATGCTCCTCTACGGCCTGCTCCACCTTACCGGCTACGACCTATCCCTCGACGAGATCAAACGCCTGCGACAGTGGGGCAGCATCACGCCCGGCCACCCTGAGCGCGGCTTGACCCCCGGCGTCGAGGTCACCACCGGCCCCCTCGGCCAGGGTTTCGCCCACGCCGTCGGCATCGCCATCGCGGAGCAGTGGCTCGCAAGTCACTACAACCGCCCTGGCCACACCGTCATCGACCACAACACCTACGTCGTCGCCTCCGACGGCGACCTCATGGAGGGTGTCACCGCCGAGGCCGCGTCCCTCGCCGGCCACCTCGGCCTCGGCAAGTTCATCGTCCTCTACGACGATAACGAGATATCCATCGAGGGCTCCACCGACCTCGCCTTCACCGAGGACGTGCCCGCCCGCTTCCGCGCCTACGGCTGGCACGTCGTCGACGTCGAGCAGGGCATGGAGCCCGACGCCGTCCACACCGGCCTCCGCGAGGCCCTCGCCGTCACGGACCGCCCCAGCATGGTCGTCTGCCACACCGTCATCGGTTTCGGCAGCCCCAACAAGGGCGGCACCGCCGCCGCACACGGCGCCGCTCTCGGTGCTGACGAGGTCACGCTGACCAAGGAGGCCCTCGGCTGGACTTACGAGGAGCCCTTCACGACGCCGCAGGAGGCCCTCGACGTGTACCGGCAGGCCATCCCCCGCGGCCAGCAGGCGCAAAGCGAGTGGGAGGAGCGCTTCTCCGCTTATCGCGAGGCCTACCCCGACCTCGCCGCCGAGCTCGAGCGTGCGTGGGCTGGCGAGCTTCCCGGTGGCTGGAGCGCCGACGCCGACGCCCTTTTCAACCCCGGCGATAAGCCTGTCTCGACGCGGGAGGCATCCGGCCGCACCCTCAACGCCATCGTGCAACACGTCCACGGCCTCGTCGGCGGCTCCGCCGATCTCGCACCCTCCAACAACACCCGTCTCGGCGACCGCGGCGACTTCTCCGCCGCTGAACGCACCGCCAACAACCTCCACTTCGGCGTCCGAGAGCACGCCATGGGGGCCGTAGCCAACGGCATGGCCCTCCACGGCGGCCTAGTGCCCTACACCGGCACCTTCCTGACCTTCTCCGACTACATGCGGCCGCCCATTCGCCTCGCCGCCCTCATGGGCATCCGCGTGGTCTACGTCTTCACCCACGACTCCATCGGCCTTGGCGAGGACGGCCCCACGCACCAACCCATCGAGCACCTCGCGGCCCTGCGCGCCATCCCCAACCTGACCGTCGTGCGGCCAGCCGACGCCACCGAGACCGTGGAGGCATGGAAGGCCGCCATCGAGCGCTCGGACGGCCCGACGCTCATGACCCTGAGCCGCCAGAACCTGCCCGTGCTGGACCGCTCCGTGCTTCCCCCCGCATCCGGCCTCCGGCGCGGCGGCTATGTCCTCTGGGAGAGCGGCCCAACGCCCGAGGTCATCATCATCGGCACCGGTTCTGAGGTGCAGGTCGCCCTCGACGCCGGTCGCCTCCTCCACGAGCGCGGCGCCGCCGTCCGCGTCGTCTCGCTCCCCTCGTGGGAGCTCTTCGACGCCCAGTCGCAGGACTACCGCGACAGCGTCCTCCCGCCGGAGGTCACTGCCCGCGTCTCCGTCGAGGCCGCGTCCTCCTTCGGCTGGGAGCGCCACGTCGGCGCCCGCGGCCGCATCGTCGGCATAGACCACTACGGCGCGTCGGCCCCCGGCGGCGAGCTCTTCAAGCAGTTCGGCTTCACCGCCGAGCGCGTCGCCGGCGAGGCCGCCGCCCTCTTGCAGCAGGTGACGGCATGAGCAGGCGCGTGGCCATCGCCGCCGACCACGGCGGATTTCCGTTGAAGGCCGACCTGTCGGCGTGGATCGCCTCGCAGGGCCACGAGGTCATCGACCTCGGCGCCCACGAGTTTGACCCCAACGACGACTTCCCTGACTTCGCGGACGCCGCCGCCCAGGCCATCGTCTCTGGCGACGCCGAGCGCGCCATCATCCTGTGCGGCAGCGGTGTCGGCGCCAGCGTTGCCGCCAACAAGGTCCCCGGCGTCCGCGCCGCCATCTGCCACGATGTCTACTCCGCCCACCAGGGCGTGGAGCACGACGACATGAATGTTCTCTGCATCGGCGCGCGGGTGGTCGGCATTGAGGTGGCCAAGGAGCTCGCCTCGGCCTTCCTTTCCGCCGAGATGCTCCCCGGCGAACGCTATCACCGGCGGCTGCAGAAGGTGAACGCCATGGAGCAGCGCGCCCTGCGTCAGGCTGTCGAAAGCGCTAACGGAGGTGAACGTGGCTAACCCCTTGCAGGAAACCAAGAAGCTCGGCCAGTCCATCTGGTATGACAACGTAAGCCGCGGCCTCATCGCCTCCGGCACAATGGCCGCCCTCGTCGAGGCAGGCATCACCGGCCTGACCTCCAACCCCACCATCTTCGAGAAGGCCATTGCCGCGGGCGCCGACTACGACGAGCAGCTTCTCGCCCTCGCCCTCGCCGGTGCCACCGCCACCGAGGCCTTCGAGGGCCTTGCCATCGAGGACATCCAGGCCGTCGCCGACCTCCTCCGCCCCGTATATGACGCCACCGGCGGCGCCGACGGCTTCGCGTCCCTCGAGGTCAGCCCAACCCTCGCCCACGACACTGAGGCCACCGTCGCCGAGGCCGAACGTCTCTTCGCGGCCCTCGACCGCCCCAACGTCATGATCAAGGTGCCCGGAACGCCCGAGGGCGTCCCCGCCGTCGAGCGTCTCATTGGGCAGGGCATCAACGTCAACGTGACCCTGCTCTTCCACCGCGACGCCTACAGCCGCGTCCGCGACGCCTACATCGCCGGCCTGGAGCGATTGGCGGAGGCCGGCGGCGACCTCTCGCGCGTCGCCTCCGTCGCCTCCTTCTTTGTCAGCCGCGTCGACAGCGCCGTCGACGGCCTCCTCGAGCCCTGGGTGCAGTCCGGCGAGGAGGAGCTCGCCGACCTGCTCGGCAAGGCCGCGATAGCCAACGCTGCCCTCGCCTACCGCGACTTCCAGGAGACCGTCGCCACCCAGCGCTTCCAGTCCCTGAAGGCGAAGGGCGCCCGCGCCCAGCGGCCCCTGTGGGCCAGCACTGGCACCAAGAACGCCGCATACAGCGACGTCCTGTACATCGACTCCCTCATCGCTCCTGACACCGTCAACACCATGCCCCCCGCAACCCTGGAGAGCTACCTCGACCACGGCAACGTCGCCCTCTCCCTTGAGCCCTCCATCCCAGAGGCCGACCGCGTCATGGATGCTCTCGAGGCCAACGGCGTCAGCATGACTGAGGTCACCGACAAGCTCCTCGCCGACGGCGTCAAGGCCTTCGCCGACTCCTTCGTCACTCTCCTCGCCAACGTCGAGGAGAAGAAGGCCGCCCTCCTCGCCAGCCACTACGCCGCGACCGCCGCCCTCGGCGAGTCACAGCCCGCTGTCGACGCCGCCGTCGCCGACCTCGTCGAGCGCGACGCTGTCCGCCGCATCTGGGACGCCGACCACACCCTCTGGAAGCCCGACCCCACGGAGATAACCAACCGTCTTGGCTGGCTCACGCTTCCTACCGCCATGCGCCCGCACGCCGAGGCTCTGCAGTCCTTCGCTGGCGAGGTCAGCGGCATGGGCATCGACGACGTCGTCCTCCTCGGCATGGGCGGCAGCAGCCTCGGCGCAGAGGCCCTCCGCAGCGTCTTCGGCGAGGCCCCCGGCCGTCCGCGTCTTACCGTGCTCGACACCACCGTCCCGGAGTGGACCGCCGCCGTCCGAGACGCTATCGACATTCGCCGCACCCTCTTCCTCGTCTCCTCCAAGTCCGGCGGCACCCTTGAGACCCTCACGGGCTACCGCTACTTCCGCAAGCTGGTAGACGACGCCCTCGGTACCGAAGGCGGCACACGCTTTGTTGCCATCACCGACGAGGGCAGCGGCCTCGAACGCCTCGCCCGTGACGAGGGCTTCCTGCGCACCTTCCTCAACCCGGAGACCATCGGCGGGCGCTACTCCGTCCTCTCCTACTTCGGCCTCGTCCCTGCCGTCCTCACCGGCATCGACGTGGCAGCCCTCCTCGACCGCGCCGCCCTCATGCAGTGTGCGTGCGCCCCTGGCGTCCCGGCCGGCGATCACCCCGGCCTGCAGCTTGGAGCTTCCATCGGCGCTCTCGCCAGGGCCGGCCGCGACAAGCTCACCTTTGTCACCACGCCCGCCCTCGGCTGCTTCGGCCTCTGGGCGGAGCAACTCATCGCCGAGAGCCTCGGCAAGGAGGGCGTCGGCATCGTCCCCGTCGCCAACGAGCCGCTCCTAGGCCCCGAGAGCTACGGCGCCGACCGTGTCTTCGCCTACCTCTGCCTCGACGGCGACGACGCCCAGGCCACCGACGGCGCAATCGCCGCCCTCGAGGCCGCCGGCCACCCCGTCCTCCGCTTCACCCTCCGCGACCGCAACGACCTTGCCGCCGAGATGTACCGCTGGGAGTTCGCCACGGCTGTCGCCGGCGCCGTCCTCGGCGTGAACCCCTTCGACCAGCCCAACGTGCAGGGCGCCAAGGACAAGACCGCCGAGGTCCTCGACGCCTACGCCCGCGACGGCGCCCTGCCGGCAGCCGCCGAGACCTGCTCCTTCGATGAGCTCCTCGCGCAGGCCGCCCCCGGCGACTACCTCTGCATCATGGCCTATGTCCGGCAGACGCCCGAGGTCGATGCCGCGCTGGAAGCCCTGCGCCTGCGCGTCATGCAGCGGCACGGCATCACGACCACGTCCGGCTACGGCCCGCGCTTCCTCCACTCGACGGGACAGCTCCACAAGGGGGGCCCCGCCACCGGCGTGTTCCTGCAGATCACCACGGACCACCCCAACGACATCGACATACCGGGGCAGGGCTACAGCTTCGGTACGCTGGCCGACGCCCAGTCCTTCGGCGACCTGCAGGCCCTGCAGGCCGCGGGCCTCCGCGCCGCGCGGGTCCGCCTCTCCGCCAACGCCGTCGCCGAGGGCATCGCAGCCCTCTAGCCCCTTGGGTCCTGAAAGGAGCGAGCCATGGAACTCGGGATGATAGGCCTGGGGCGCATGGGCGCCAACATGGTCTTCCGGCTCCTGCGCGGCGGCCACCGCGTCGTCGCATACGACGTCCGCGCCGAAGCCGTCCGCGAGGTCGAGGCCCAAGGCGCCGCCGGCGCCGGCTCCCTCGCCGAGCTCGCTGCCCAGTTAACGCCCCCGCGCGCCGCATGGGTGATGACCCCAGCCGGCGAGGTCACGGAGCGCACTATCAACGCAGTCTGCGGCGCCCTGTCGCCCGGCGACGTCGTCATCGATGGCGGCAACGCCAACTACAAGGACAGTATGCGCCGCGCCGCCGCCCTCAAGGAGCAGGGCATCTACTTCCTCGACGCCGGCACCAGCGGTGGCGTCTGGGGCCTTACCGAGGGCTACAGCCTCATGATCGGCGGCGAGAAGGAAGCCTTTGACCTCGTCGAGCCCATCTTCCAGACCCTCGCCCCCGGCCCGGACCGCGGCTACGGCCACGTCGGCCCCGCCGGTGCGGGCCACTTCGCGAAGATGGTCCACAACGGCATCGAGTACGGCATGATGCAGGCCTACGCCGAGGGCTTTGAGCTGATGAAGGCCAAGGAGGAGTTCGGCCTTGACCTCCCGCAGATTGCCGAGATCTGGCGCTACGGTAGCGTCGTCCGCTCTTGGCTCCTCGACCTCACCGCCGAAGCGCTGCAGGGCGACCCGGACATGTCGAGCCTGCAGCCCTACGTCGAGGACTCGGGCGAGGGCCGCTGGACCGTCGACGAGTCCGTCGCCCTCGCCGTGCCCACGCCGGTCATCACCCTCGCCCTGCAGATGCGCTTCCGCTCCCGCCAGGACGACTCCTACGGCGCGAAGCTCCTCGCCGCCATGCGCAACCAGTTCGGCGGCCACGCGGTCAGGAAGGCCGAGTAATGCCCGGAGAGGCCATCACCATCGTCATCATGGGCGCGACGGGCGATCTGGCCCGCCGCAAGCTCATCCCCGCCCTCTTTGAGTTGCGCTGCAACGGCGGCTGTCCTCTCGAGATGAACCTCGTCGGCTTCTCCCGCACGCCTCTCACGCACGAGGGCTTCCGGCAGATGGTGTGGGAGAGCGTCCGCGAGTTCGGCCCCCTCGCCCTCCGCACGGACGAGTGGGAGGACTTCGCCCAGCACCTCCACTACGTCACCGGCGACCTCGACAGTCTCGAGGACCTCGAGTTACTCACCGAGCTCCTCAACGAGTTCGAGCGCGGCTTTGAGGGCGTCGCCAACCGCCTCTATTACCTCTCCATCGCCCCCTCGCTCTACGAGGTCACCCTGCGCAACATGGGCGCCAGCGGCATGACCGACGAGGGCAACGGCTGGCGCCGCGTCGTCATCGAGAAACCCTTCGGCCGAGACCTCGCCACCGCGCGGGATCTCAACCGCACTGTCCACTCCCTCTTTCGAGAGGAGCAGGTCTACCGCATTGACCACTACCTTGGCAAGGAGACCGTGCAGAACCTCATGGTCTTCCGCTTCGGCAACATCCTCTTCGAGCCACTCTGGAACAGCCACTACGTCGACAACGTGCAGATCACCGTCGCCGAGGAGCTCTCCGTCGGCGACCGCGCCGGCTACTACGACACCTCCGGCGTCGTCCGCGACATGGTCCAGAACCACCTGCTCCAGATCCTCACCATCATCGCCATGGAGCCCCCGACCGGCGTCGACGCCGACTCCCTCCGCGACCGCAAGGTCGATGTCCTCAAGGCCATCCGCCACTGGACGCCCGGGGAGGCCGCCGTCAACGCCGTAGCCGGCCAGTACGACGGCTACCTCGGCGAGCCTGACGTCCCGCCCGGCTCCCGCACACCCACCTTCGCCGCCATGCGCCTCTTCGTCGAGACCTGGCGCTGGCACGGCGTCCCCTTCTACCTGCGCTCCGGCAAGTCCATGGCCGGCAAGATCTCTGAGGTCGTCGTCCAATTCCGCCGCCCGCCCTCCGTCATCGCCGGCCCTGACACCGTCTTGCCCGGCAACCCCAACCTGCTCGCCCTGTGCCTCCAGCCCGACGAGGGCGCCCATCTCCGCTTCGAGGTCAAGGTGCCCGGCCAGGGCCTCACCATGCGCTCCGAGCACATGCAGTTCCAGTACGAGTGGGCATTCGGTCAGCAAGCAATCCCCGACGCCTACGAGCGCCTCCTGCAGGACGCCATCAACGGCGACCCCGCGCTCTTCATCCGCAGTGACCACATTGAGGAGGCCTGGCGCGTCGTAGACCCGCTCTTGGAGGCGTGGTCGCGCCCCAACGCCCCGCGTCCTGAGCGCTACGCCCCCGGCACTTGGGGCCCCCACGCCGCCGACCGCCTTCTCGCCGAGCACGGCCACCACTGGATCACCGTCTGCGGACAGCGGTATGCCCCATCCCCCTGACATCCATATCCATGCGACGCCCCACGAAGCCGCCGAGGCCCTCGCCCGTGAGGTCTCCCGCCTCTCCGCCGACGCCATCGCCGAGCGCTCCCGCTTCACGATAGCCCTCGCCGGCGGCAGCACCCCCGCCGCCCTCTACCGCCTGCTCGCCTTGCCCCCGTACGTCGCCGAGATCGACTGGCCCCGCTGGCACGTCCTCTGGGGCGACGAGCGCTGCGTCCCGCCGGACCACCCCGACAGCAACTACGGCATGGCCAAGCGCACCCTCATCGACCACGTCCCCATCCCCGAATCGCATGTCCACCGCATGGCGGGCGAAGCCCCGCCGCAGCAGGCTGCCGACGCCTATGCCGCCACCCTCGCCGGCGCCCTGGCCCCCGACGGCCGCCTGGACTTCGCCCTCCTCGGCGTCGGCGATGACGGCCACACCGCCTCCCTATTCCCCGACACCGCATCCCTCGCCGAGAACGAGCGCTCTGTCGTCGCCAACTGGGTCCCCCACCTGGACACCCACCGCATCACCCTGACGCTCCCGACACTCAACCGAGCCCGCCACGTCGCCGTCCTCGCCACCGGCGCGGACAAAGCCGACGCCGTCCGCCGCGCGCTTGCCCCAAACGCAGCCGACGCCACGCCCCCCATAGCCCTCGTCATCCCTGAAGACTCAGCCGTAGTCTGGCACCTGACCGCCGCCGCCGCCGCCTCACTCCTCCATTCCGGCGAAAGCCGGAATCCAGGAGAGGGGCAGCCCGACAACGCGCACTCTCACCCTGCCAACGACCCCTCGGGCCAGAGCTAGGCGCGACGCATGGACATGGCGGAAATCCTCTCCCTCTGGTGGGTCTACCCCGCCGCCGTCTGCATCGCGACCCTCGCCATCTCGACGGGCATCAGCGGCGGCCTCTTCTTCGCGCCCTTCTTCCTCCTCGTCGTCGGCCTGCCGCCCGCCCAGGCCATCGGTGGCGGCCTGATGACGATGATCGCCGGCACGGGCTCCGGCGCCTTCAGCTACAACCGCCAGGGCGTCGTAGACTTCACCATCGTCCGCTCGCTCCTGCTCGTGACCGTCCCCTTCGCCATGGGCGGCGCAGTCGTCGCCCTCATAGTCGACGCCGACGCCCTCCGAGCCGCCTTGGGAGCAGGCCTCATCGCCCTCGCCGGCTTCCTCCTCTGGACCAACCTCCGCCGATCAACCTCTCGTCGTTCCCGCGAAGGTGGGAACCCCGACGCCACGGACAAGGCTACGGCTCCCTCTGACCCCGTCGAAGGCTCCTCCGCCGCGGCCGTCGTCCAAGCCCGTGACGGCCGCGAGTACCATTACACCCGCCCCGGCCGCACCGGAAGCCAGGCGATGGGCGCGGGCGGCGCATTCCTGCAGGGCCTCATGGGCGCTGGACTCCCCGAGGTCACCACCACCCAGCTCGTCCTTCGAGGCAAGCTCCCGCCGCGAATCGCCGTTGCGACCTCCGTCACGACGCTGACCGTCACCGTCTTCTTCGCCGCCCTCATCCACGCCATCGGCGGCGAGCCTCCATGGCACGTCGTCGTTTGGTCCATGCCCGGCGCTCTCACCGGCGCCCAGTTCGGCGCCCGCCTCCAGGCCAAGCTCCCCCCCAACGTCTCCCAACGCTTCCTCGCCGTAGTCTTCCTCGCCGTCGGCATCCTAGTCATAGCCCTCCGCGATGCGGGGTAAGCCCCCCAACCCGTCGTTCCCGCGCAGGCGGGAACCTCACCATTCGAGGCCCTCGTCATTGAGCTGCGTGTTGCGGCGCAGTTGAACTCCGCCGAAAGGCTCCTTCAACCACCGAAACACCCCCGCCCCCTCTGCTATACTCACTAGCAGCCCCCACACCCCTCGCAGGAGCCGCCCATGCCCGCCTTCGCCGAAAACCTCCTCGCCGCCGCCGAGCGCAACCGCAGCCTCCTCTGCGTCGGCCTCGACCCCGACCCCGTGCGCATGCCCGTCGCCGACGTCGCCGAGTTCAACCGCGCCATCATCGAGGCTACCGCGGATCTAGTCTGCGCCTACAAGCCCAACCTGGCCTTCTACGAGGCGTTCGGCCCTCCCGGCCTCGACGCCCTCCGCGCCACCCTCGACGCCATCCCCGACTGGATCCCCGTCATCGCCGACGCCAAGCGCGGTGACCTCGACAACTCCTCCGCCGGCTACGCCAGGGCCCTCTTCGACGTCTGGGATTTTGACGCCGCCACCTTCCATCCCTACATGGGCCGGGACTCCCTCGCGCCCTTCCTCGCCCGCCCGGAGCGCGGCATCCTCGTCCTCTGCCGCACCTCCAACCCCAGCGCCCGCGAGTTCCAGGACCTCCAGGTCACGCCCATGACCGGTGGCGACACCCGCCCCATGTACGAGTACGTCGCGATGACCGCCGCCAAGTGGAACGACAACGGCAACGTCGGCCTCGTCGTCGGCGCCACCTACCCCGACGAGCTCGAGCGCGTCCGCGACCTTTGCACCGACATGCCCATCCTCATCCCCGGCGTCGGCGCGCAGGAGGGCGCCCTTGAGCGCTCCGTCGCCGCCGGCATCGACGAGCGCGGCCGCAACGCCATCGTCAACGCCAGCCGCGGCGTCATCTACGCCGGCGACGATCCCGCCACCTACCCCCAGGCCGCCCGCGACGCCGCCCAACACCTCCGCGACACCATCAACCGCGTCCTCGAAGACCGCGGCCTCGGTTGGGCCGCCTAACCCCGTTCGCCCTGAGCCTGTCGAAGGGCCCCCTCGCTACCGTCATTCCCGCGAAAGCGGGAATCCAGAGAGGAAGAGGGGCGCAGCCGGAAAGGAAGTCACGTTGCCGCCGATCCTCGACCTGCACCTCGGAGACATCCTCACGCTGAAGAAGCAGCACCCCTGCGGTGGCTCGACGTGGGAAGTCGTGCGGGTAGGTATGGACATCGGCATCGTCTGCCGGACGTGCAACCGCCGAGTCATGCTCCCGAGAAGCGAGCTGGAGCGGCGCGTAAAACGCCACGAACAGGCTCAGTAGAGGGGAAAACTGGAGCGGAAGAGGGGATTCGAACCCCCGACCTCCTCCTTGGCAAGGAGGCGTTCTACCACTGAACTACTTCCGCTCAGGTAGGCATTCATTATAGGAATCCCGTTGCCAACCGGTCAACCAACTTAATCGTCATACCGGCGAACGCCGGTATCCAGGAATCCAAAAACTAGCCCGCAAACTCCGTTCGCCCTGACCCCGTCCTGAGCGCGCCGAAGGAGCCTGTCGAACGGAGACCCCCCTACCCCGCCACCCGGCTCGGCATCGCCTCTCCCTTGCACGCCGCGATCGCGTTCTCGACTGCCATCATCGCCATCCGACGCCGCGTCGCGAAGCTCGCGCTCCCGATGTGCGGCGTCACCACCACGTTCGGCAGCGCCAGTAGCGGGTGGTCGGCCGGGATCGGCTCCGGCGCCGTCACGTCCAGCCCCGCCCCGGCAATCTGCCCTTCCCGCAGCGCCGTCAGCAGCGCCTCAGTATCCACGACGTCCCCGCGAGAGGTGTTGATGAGGAACGCCGTCGGTCGCATCGCCGCCAGCTCCGCCGCGCCCATGAGGTTGTGCGTAGAGACCGTCAGCGGCACGTGCAGCGACACAAAGTCGCTCTGTGCCAGCAGCTCTTTTAGGTCCGGCACGTACACGGCCCCCAGCGCCGCTTCCGCCTCCGTCCGGCGGTTGTTCGCCGTGTACCGGAGGCGCATGTCGAACCCCCGGGCCCGCCGCGCCACCGCGCTCCCAATCGCGCCCATGCCAACGATGCCCAGCGTCGCCCCGTACACGTCCGTCCCCAGCCACAGCGCCGGGTGCCACAGCCCCCAGTTGCCCGCCCGCGTGTCCGCGTCGGACGCCACCACGTGCCGCGCCACCGCCAGCATCAGCGCGAAGGCCAGGTCCGCCGTCGTCTCCTCCAGCACGTCCGGTGTGTTGGAGACCAGCACGCCCCGCCCCGCGCACGTCGCCACGTCGACGTTGTTGTACCCGACGGCCATGTTCGCGACGACCCTGAGCGTCGGCGCCGCGTTCAGCAGTTCTGCGTCCACCCGGTCCGAGATCATCGTCACGATGGCGACGCACCCCGCAGCCCGCTCGGCGAGCTTGTCCGGTGGCGGCGGCTCATACGCCTCCCACACGTCCACCTCGGCAAACTCCTCCCGCAGCCGGGCCAGCGCGTCGGGCGCAATTTCCCGCGTGACAAACACCCGTCCGTCAATCATGCGCGTCTCCAAAGCGGTCTCTGTCTTCATTGTAGATGCTGGAAGGTGGGACGCTTCAATGCCGTTGCGAAGCTGTTGGTGGTATAGACCATTCCTTTAGCTTGGGGGCTATTGATACATGCCAGACGCTGACTCCAAACGTATTGCCGCTCTCGCTCGCCCTTGCCCATACAAGACCAAGTTGGGTACTATGGCTGCAATCTGCGCTGGCTTTGCTACGGTCTTGCTGTCGCAGTCGACGGGAGACGGGGCCGTCCCCCGCACCCAACACCGCCGGGGAGGGATCCAGCAATGACCACGAGGCACAACCCTAGTATCGCCTATAGCATCACGGTGCGGGCCCAGTACCCCAACCGCGTCGGCATGCTGGCCGCCATCTCCGCTGCCATCGGCGAGGTAGAGGGCGACATCGGCGCGATCGACACCGTCAGCTCCAGCCGCACCTCCATGACCCGCGACATCACCGTCAACGCCCGCGACGTTGCCCACGGCGAGCGTATCGCCAACCGCGTCCGCAAGGTGCCCGGCGTCAAGGTGGCCAGCGTCTCTGACCCCGTCTTCCTGCGGCACCTCGGCGGCAAGATTGAGGTCAACAGCCGCTCGCCCGTCACCACCCGCAATGACATGTCCATCGTTTACACGCCCGGCGTCGGCCGCGTAAGCATGGCCATCTACCACGACCCGCAGGCCCTCTGGACGCTGACGGGCAAGGGCAATACCGTCGCCGTTGTCACCGACGGCACCGCCGTCCTCGGCCTCGGCGACATCGGCCCCGGCGGCGCCATGCCCGTTATGGAGGGCAAGGCCGTCCTCTTCAAGGAGCTCGCCGGCGTCGACGCCTACCCCATCTGCCTCGACACCAAGGACGCCGACGAGATCGTTGAGATCGTGAAGGCCATCAGCCCCGGCTTCGGCGGCGTCAACTTGGAGGACATCTCCGCCCCCCGCTGCTTCTATGTCGAGGAGCGCCTGAAGGACGAGTTGGACATCCCCATCTTCCATGACGACCAGCACGGCACTGCCGTCGTGGTGCTGGCCGGCCTCATCAACGCCGTCAAGATCACCGGCAAGAAGATGGAAGACCTGAAGGTGGTGGTCAACGGCGTGGGCGCCAGCGGCATTGCCTGCGCCAAGATCCTCATGACCGCCGGCTGCTACAACATCATCGGCTGCGACACCCAGGGCATCGTCTACCGCGGCCGCGACAACCGCGGCAACAAGGCCAAGGACGAGTTCGCGGAGATCAGCAACCCCGACAACATCGAGGGCGACCTCGCCAAGGCCATGCAAGGCGCGGACGTCTTCCTCGGCCTCTCCGGCCCCAACACCGTCACCCCCGCTATGGCAAGGGAAATGAACGACGAGCCCATCATCTTCGCCATGGCCAACCCGGACCCGGAGATCTGGCCCGAGGAGGCCCAGGGCATCGCGAGGGTCATGGCAACCGGCCGTTCTGACTACCCCAACCAGATCAACAACGCCCTCTGCTTTCCCGGCATCTTCCGGGGCGCCCTGGACGTCCGCGCCCGTGAGATCAACGAGGAGATGAAGCTCGCCGCCGCCCAGGCCATCGCCGCCGGCGTCCCCAACAGCGACCTCAACGAGGACTACATCATCCCCAGCATCTTCGATAAGGGTGTCGTCCGCCGCGTCGCCCGGGAGGTGGCCGCCGCCGCCCAGCGCACCGGCGTCGCCCGCCGCTCCCGCCGCCGCGTAACCTCCTACTCCCCCCGCAGCCGCGGCGTGTAGGTGGTCACTATTCCCGGGCGTCCACCCGCACGAGCTCGCTCTGCCAATCGAGGATGCGGCGGTCTGAGGTGAGAAGGTCGTGGCCTCCAAGCGCCGTCGCGACGATAAAGCGATCGGCTGGGTCTCGATGGAGGTCGGTGAGAAGACCGGCGCGCACTGCGATGTTGCCGTCGACAGGAATCTCCACCAGACCATCGCGCAGCAGGGTAGCGCGCCATGTTTCTACATCCACGCGAAGTTCTATGCGCCCCTTCCCGTGGAGCATCGCTACTTCCCAGAACGTAATGGTTGAAACGGCAAGATTGGCGTCTTGTAAGGCCTGCTCAATACGGAGTCTGGCCCGCCTGCCTAGGCGTGAGTCCCCAAGCCGGTCCCAGACAAGCGCTTGTGTATCCAGCACTAGCATGGGTTCAACACCCGGTCCGGATTGGACTCCGCCTCCCACTCTTCGCTCGTGTCAATATCGAGGTCACCGTGGATGACTATGAGCCCTCGGTCCCGTCCAAACCACGGCGTCTTCGGCTTTTCCCGCAGCGGCGCCAGCTTCGCCACCGGCTCCCCGAACTTCGTAATGACAATCTCCTCGCCGCTCTCCGCGACTTCATCCATCAACTGCAGGCACTTCGCCTTGAACTCGGACGCCTTGATCGTCCGCGTTGGGGTTTGTCCTGTATAGGTCGCCATGTACGGCTCCTTGCAAAGTGGTCTCCGAATAATACCATGGTCATGGCCATGGTCACAATCCGCTCGCCAGACGCTCCAACGCCCTCACCCCGGCAGCCTCCGCGACGACCGCGTGATGCCCCGCCGAATGGCGAGCGCGTTCGGCATCGCCTTCGTCACCACGCGCCAGAACGCCTTCGAGTGGTTCCGCACCTTCAGGTGCGCCAGCTCGTGCACCGCGACGTACTCGATATCCTGCTCGTCCAGCATCAGGCACCGCCAGCTGAACCGCAGCACCCCGTCCGCCGAGCAGCTCCCCCACTGCGCCCGCGCCCCGCTGATGCGCACCACCGGCTTGGCCATCGGCGCCACAAACGGCTTGCACTCGTCCACCGCTTGTTGAATGACCTCCGCCGCCTGTGTCCTGTACCACCCGACCAGCGCCTCTCGAACGCTTTCCCTGAGGGCATCTCCCTCCAGCCCCGGTGGCGCCGTCACATGAAAGTGCCATCTGCCGAGGTAGATGAGGTCGGGCTCCTCGACGAAGACGTTGCAGTCCTCGTCGTGAAGGCTCACCGCCACTGCCTCAACCGGTCCTGCCTCGATGGTTATCGCGGCGTTTCGACCGAGGTACGGCACGCTTTCGCCGTACCCGAAGGGTGGGATCTTGGGCCGCTCTCGGTACTCGATCAGCTTGTCCACTACCCAGCTGCCCTTGGCCTGCACGAACTCTCGAACGCGCCTCTGCGAGATCCGCACCGGCGCCCGCACCTCCACTATCCCGCCCAGCACGCGAAGTCCCATCGTCCGCTTGCGCCTAGGGCTGCGAATAACGGTGAAGTCGATGCGGCGTCCGTTCCACTCGACCGAGTCCAGCTCAGGCGGTGGCGGCGGGCGAATCGGCCGCTTGCGCGGTCGGGGAATGGCCAATTTCATAGGTGTAGTTTAGAGCTGCGTTGGTGTACACGCTATGTGCTGAGGTAACAGTTTCTGGGCTTGCGCTGAACCGGGCTGGATGGTGAGGAAATCAGCTATTGCACAGTCACGTTCGGCACGTCCTCGTCCAGCCCGATGATGAAGTTCCGAACGATGCGGTTAAACCCTTCCGGCCGCTCCGCCATCGGCAGGTGCCCCGCGCCGTCGACCCCCGCCAGTCGCGCGTTCGCCATCCGTTCCCGCAGCCGCTCCGCCTGCGACAACGGCGCGATGCCGTCCATGACGCCCCACACCAGCAGCGTCTCCGCCGTCAGTCCCTCGACGGCCCCCGTAAGTTCCGCGTCGCCGATGCCGTCCGCGACCTTCGCCAGCGTCTCCCGTCCCTTCGACTGCCGCATGAACTCCGGCCCCTGCCGCACGTTCTCCCACTGCGTGCCGAAGCCCGTCCGGTCCGCCGTCGCGACCATCCCCAGACGGGCGAACATCCCCGTCGCAAACGCCTCGTCGTCCATCGCCGCCATGTCCACCGATGGCGCGTCGTCCCACGAGAGCCCCAGTGGGTCGACGAGCACCAGCCGACGGAACCGCTCCGGTTGCGCCGCCGCCATCCGCATCGCCAGCCAGCCGCCGACGCAGTGGCCTATCAGCGTCGCCTCCTCGATTCCCGCGTCGCCGAGCAGCCCGGCAATGAGCCGCGCGTAGTCGTCGACGCTCGAGACACCCTCCGGCGGCGCACCGTCGGCCCAGCCCGGCATCTGCGGCGCCCAGATGTCCGTCACGGTGCCCATTGCGATGTGGTAGCTCTCCCACCGCCCCGACGGCCCCATGCCGTGCAGGTACACCACCGGCGCGTACCGTTCCAGCCGCCCGCCCCGGAAGTAGGGCACCTCCACGCCGCCAACTTGCGCCGTGTGCCGGCCGTAGACCGAGCCGTCTGCTGCACCCATGAGTCCGCTCCTGAAATGCTATGCGTTGAGGATGTTCGCCAACCCGTTCATCGAATCGTCATTCCCGCGGAGGCGGGAATCCAGTAGGGCAGGGTTGGCGCTTGTTCGCCAGTCCGTTGGGCTTTAGGTTGTCAAACTGCCTGGCTGACAGATGGCCCTTATGCCGACTCCGTCCACCAGATCTTTACGCAGTCGATGTGAAACCCGGACCCCGGCGCCGCGGGATCCGGCACCGGCCCGCCCTCTGGCACCGCCACCTCGACGCGCACCAGGTAGTCCTCGCCCGACTCCACCCGCCGCTGTGCCGAGAGCGAAGCGTCAGGGTCCGTCTGGTCGGCGATGGCGCTGAAGTCCCCGTACGCGCCGGAGTAGATGGCCTGCCGCTCCGAGCCCGACTTGTAGAAGCTCTCGATGAGCACCTGCGCATCGTCCGGCACCGTCGCCCCGTCCTTCGCCGCCATGTGCAGCCGGAGCCTGCTGCCCCGGTGCTCCGCCGTCGGCCCAACGAAGATGAACAGGAACGGGTTCCCGTCCGGCCCCGGCTCCGGCACCGCCAGCTCCCAGCCCCCCACCGCCATCCCGTCGCGGGTCTCCTGTATCAACCGGGTTATCTCCACCGAGTTCTCGTCGAGGACATGGTTCGCGCCGTTGTACAGGGGCAGGGGCATCGCGATCGCCTCCGTGGCCGAGGCTCGCCTCAAGCGCTCCACCGGCCGGTGTTGGTATTGGTTAGCTGGCGTTCACTCCCGCCAGCGCGGGCATCACGTGCTCCGCAAACAGCCTCTTGGACTTCATCACGTGCTCGTGCTTCAGCTTCCCGCACCGGAACATCCCCAGGAAGTTGCCGTAGCCCGCCGTCTCCATGTCGTTCCGCAGCCACTCCGTCACGTAATCCGGGTCGCCGCACACGATGTAGCCCGACTCCCGCAGCTTCTCGAACGGCGTCCCCGGTGCCGGCATCTCCGAGCCCCGTGACCGCTTCCGGTAGTCGAAGCTCCTGTCCGTCTGCACGCCCGGCAGCGGCGCCGGCATCGGCACCGGCCGGCTGAACGCCGTTAGCCGCCGAACGTACATCACCGCCTCGCGGCACTCCTCGATCGCCTGCTCGTTCGTCTCCGCCACGTGCAGGTACCGCGACCCGATGAAGTAGTCCGGCGTCGCCTCCCACCCGTACTGGTCCCGCGCGACGTCCTTGTAGTACTCGAAGGCGTCCTGGAACACCGCCGTCGGATTCCACACCCGCGCGATGGGGATGCGCCGCTCCGCCGCAAACTCGATCGTCTCCGCCGACCCCGCCGGCATCCAGATCGGCAACGGGTTCTGGATCGGCTTCGGCCACACAGAGACCGCCCGCAGGTTGTAGAACTTTCCCTCGTAGTCGAACAGCTCCTCTGACAGGCACTTCTTCACGATGTCGTACGACTCCGCGAACCGCTCCCGGCTCGTGAACGGGTCCACGTTGTACGAGATCAGCTCCTGCGGCACGCCCCGCACGATCCCGCCGATGAATCGCCCGCCCGACAGGCAGTCGAGCTGCGCAAACTCCTCCGCCGTGTGCACCGGGTGGCGCAGCGGCAGCACGTGACCCATCACGCCCACCTTCATCCGCTTCGTCAGCGCGATCAGCGCCGACGCCAGCGGCGTGCTCGACGGGTTCAGGCTGAAGTACGTGAAGTGGTGCTCGTTGACGAACACCCCCTCGAACCCCAGCTCCTCGCAGAGCAGGAACTCCTCCAGGTGCTCGTGGTATGTCTCCGCTGCCAGGCCGGGGTCGCAGAAGCGGTTCGTCTGCAGCGTCTCCGGCCCCACCTCGTCGGGTACGCCGGGGTACGTGAACTCATCGAAGCCATAGAATTTCATGGGGAGAGTGACTCCTCTCTATCGCGGTCGCCGAAAACGGCTACGCAGTGATACCACGTTCAACACCGTCAGCGCAACCTTGGTCGCCATCGGCGAGGTGGTACAATCACGCATAGAACAACACACCCGGAGGCCCCAATGCCCGTAGACGCCGTATCCCTCGAGGTCTTCAAGAACCTCCTCGCCTCCGTGGCAGAGGAGATGGGCGTCGCCCTCGGACGCACCGGCTTCTCCCCGAACATCAAGGAGCGCAAGGACTACTCCTGCGCCCTCTTTGACCCGCACGGCAACATGGTCGCCCAGGCCTCCCACATCCCCGTCCACCTCGGCGCCATGCCCGCCTCCGTCGCCGCCGCCCTCGAGGGCTTCGACTTCGACCCCGGCGACATCATCGCCCTCAACGACCCCTACCTCGGCGGCACCCACCTCAACGACGTCACCCTCGTCGCCCCCGTCTTCGCCCCCCCATCGTCGTTCCTGCGAAGGCAGGAACCCCGACAGACAGGGAGGATTGATGAGGCCGTTCACCCTGAGGGAAATCGAAGGGCGAACGGAAGGGGTGGCCGTAGTCGAGAGGCCCTCGTCGGCTTCGTCGCCAACCGCGCCCACCACGCCGACATCGGCGGCATGACCCCGGGCTCCCTCCCGCGCTCCACCGAGCTCTTCCAGGAGGGCTTCATCATCCCTCCCCTGAAGCTCGTCCGCGCCGGTGAGGTCAACGCCGAGGTCGTCGCCCTCTTCTGCCGCAACTCCCGCACTCCCGACGAGCGCCGTGGCGACCTCGCCGCCCAGATCGCCGCCTGCCGCACCGGCGAGCGCCGACTCCAGGAGATGGTCGAACGCTACGGCTGGGCCACCGTCCGCGAGCACGAGTCCGCCCTCCTCGACTACTCGGAGCGCCTCACCCGCGCCGCCATTCGCGCGCTCCCCGACGGCGACTACTCCTTCTCCGACGTCCTCGACGACGACGGCCTCACGGACGAGCCTGTCCCCATCGCCGTCACCGTCTCCGTCCGCGGCGACGCCATGACCCTCGACCTCTCCGAGACCGCCGCCCAGCGCCGCGGCTGCGTCAACGCGCCCCTCGCAGTCACCCTCTCGGCCGCCCTCTACGTCCTCCGCTGCATCGTCGGCGAGGCCGCCCCCTCCAACCAGGGCATCCTCCGCCCCGTCGCCGTCGTCGCGCCCGAGGGCAGCTTGGTGACCCCGCGCCCGCCCGCCGCCGTCGCCGGCGGCAACGTCGAGACCTCCCAACGCATCACCGATGTCCTCTTGGGCGCCCTTGCCAAGGCTCTCCCGGACGTCGTCCCTGCCGCCAGTCAGGGAACCATGAACAACGTCCTCGTCGGGGGCCACCAGGACGCCGCCAACCGCGGGTTCGCCTATTACGAGACCATCGCCGGCGGCATGGGCGCCCGACCCGGCGCCGACGGCCTCTCCGCCGTTCACACCCACATGACAAACACCATGAACACGCCCATCGAGGCCCTCGAGCTCTACCACCCCATGCGCGTCCGCAGCTACCGCGTCCGTCGCGGCTCCGGCGGCGACGGCCAGTTCCGCGGCGGCGACGGCGTCGTCCGCGACACCGAATTCCTCGCCCCCGCCGTCGTCACCGTCCTCGCCGAGCGCCGCCGCTCCGCCCCCTACGGCCTCCAGGGCGGCGCAGACGCCACCCCCGGCGAAACGGTCCTCCTCAAAGACGGCGTAGAAGAAGTCCACCTACCCCCCAAGGTAACCCTCGATGTCGCCCCCGGAGACGTCCTGAGCATCCGCACCCCCGGCGGAGGCGGCTGGGGCAAACCCGCCTGACCTTCTCCATACCGGCGAAGGCCAGTATCCAGTGGGCTAAGGGGAACACGTCGTCCCTGCGGATGCAGAGCCTGTCCCCTACTCCGATACAAGGGCGGGAACCTTGGGGTTGCGGAGTGGAACCGTTCGTGCTGAGGGAAATCGAAGCATGAACGGGGGCCGCAGTCCCCGCGAGGCGTCCTCCCCCAACCACCCCCACCTCCGTCGCGTGGTGTACAATCCCCCCGCATTCCATCCGCCCGCCCCGAGGGCAGCATCCCACCGGAGGCCCCCATGCCAGAAACCATGACCGGCAAGCAGGCCCTGCTCGAAATGCTCAAGGCCGAGGGCATCGAGTACATATTCGGCAACCCCGGCACCAGCGAGGCGCCCTTCATCGACCTGCTTGGCGACTACCCGGAGATCCGCTACTTCCTCACCCTCCAGGAGAGCGTCGCCATGGGCATGGCCGAGTCCTACGCCCGCGCCACCGGACGCCCCTCCTTCGTCAGCCTCCACGTCGACAGCGGCCTCGCCAACGGCATCGCTCTCATGCTGGACGCCCTCAACACCGGCACGCCCATGGTCGTCACTTCCGCCAACTACGACGTCCGCAAGGTGAACGAGTCCATGACCGACCTCGCCCAGCTCGTCCGGCCCGTCACCAAGTGGGCCGTCGAGCTCACCCACGCCGAACAGGTCCCCAGCGCCCTCCGCCGCGCCTTCAACGAGGCCAACACCCACCCGAAGGGCCCCGTCTACGTCGGGTTCGCCTCCAACGCCCTCGAGGGCATCGCCGAGATGAACATCGTGCCCTCCCGGCCCGCCTTCGATGCGACGCGCCCCAGCGCGGACGGCATCGCTCGCGCCGCCTCCCTGCTCCTCGACGCCGATCGCCCCATCATGCTCGTGGGCGACCGCGCCTCCGACGACGGCGCCAACGAGCAGGCGGTCGAGCTGGCGGAGCTCATTGGCCTACCCGTCTACCAGGTCCGGGGCGCCGAGGTGGCGTTCCCCTCCGCCCACCCCCAGTTCCACGGCAACCTCTCCCTGCGCGTCGCCGCCTCCCGCGCCGCCGTGCAGCGCGCCGACCTCGTCCTCGCCGTCGGAGCTGAACCCTTCGAGGAGCTCTTCTACTGGGGCGACGTCATCCTGCCCCCCGAGGCCGGCCTCGTGCACATCGACCCCGTCCCCGGTCGCATCGGCCGCTCCGAGCCCACCGATGTCGGCATCGTCGCCCACTGCGGCCTCGCCCTCGCTGATCTGACCGCGCTCGTGAAGGAGCGCCTGTCGCCCGCCGCCCTGCCCGCCATCGACGAACGCCGCCGCGCCGTCGTCGCCGAGGCCCGCCGCAACCGTGAGGCCTACGAGGCCTCCGTCGCCGAGCGCTGGGACAACCGCCCCATGAGCCCGGCCCGCATGATGTCCGAGCTCGCCGACGCTCTCCCACCCAACGCCATCGTCGTCGACGACGCCATCAGCAACCGCGGCCCGCTCCGCCACTACATCCACGCCGCCCGTCGCGCTGACATCCGCGCCGTCCGCGGCCAGTCCATCGGCGGCGGCACCGGCGCCACGATGGGCACGCAGGTCGCCTACCCGGACCGCCCCGTCTTCGGCATCCTCGGCGACGGCAGCGCCATGATGACCGTCCAGGGCCTCTGGACCGCCGCCAACGACAACATCCCCTGCGTCTTCGTCATCTGCAACAACGGCATGTACCGCGTCCTCAAGGTCAACTTCAACGTCTACCAGGGCGAGGTCCTCGGCATGCCGGAGACCTCTGGCGGCCGCTTGCCCTACTCCGACTTCGCCGCCCCCTTCGACATGGCCGCAATCGCCAACAGCATGGGCGTACACGGCGAGCGCATAACAGACCCCGCCCAGATAAAGCCCGCCATAGACAGAGCCGTAGCCTCCAACCGCCCCGCCCTTCTGGACGTCATCATAGACGGCTCGCTGTAGCACACGATTGTTGCCGGTGCCAAAGTCCCTTCCCCCGCCCACCCCCATCGTCATACCGGCGAAAACATGCCCTGTACCCCGATACGGGGCCGGTATCCAGGGGTGGAGACGAAGGTATCCCTTCCCCCGCTCGCGCCGGCACGCTAGCATACGCACACCACCCCGCACGCAACCAAAAAGGGGAAAGAAAATGCGCACCAACACCACGAAGGCCAAGCTCAACGAGGGCAACGTCGTCTTCGGCGGCATCGTCACCCGCTACGCCCCCGACATGGTCGAGATCCTCGGTGCCCTCGGCTACGACTTCGTCATGATCGACTGCGAACACGGCCCAGCCGACCTTGACCAGGTCGAGCACATGGTCCGCGCCGCCGAGTCCTTCGGCATCACCCCCATCGCCCGCATTCCCGACCACTCGGAGCAGACCATCCTCCGCTACCTCGACCGCGGCCTCCAGGGCATCATCGTCCCCCACGTCAACACCGGCGAGCAGGCTGCCGCCGTCGCCCGCGCCGCCCGCTACCATCCCGACGGCTACCGTGGCGTCGCTGGCGGCCGCGCCCACAACTACGGCATCCGCGTCTCCATGAGCGAGGCAACGGCCTGGATCAACTCCCAGCTACTCGTCATCCCCATGGTTGAGGACATCGAGGCCGTCAACAACCTCGACGACATCCTGCAAGTAACCGGCGCCGACGTCCTCCACGTCGCCCCCTCCGACCTCGGCCAGAGCCTCGGCAACCCCGGCGCGGCAGAGGTCCGCCGCGTTATGAGCGATGTCATCCCCCGCATCCGACCCGGCGGCAAGCACGTAGGCGTAGGCGGCAACAACCCCAACGACACCGCCGCCGTAGCAGACTTCATCCGCCAGGGCGCAAACTTCGTAACAGTCTCCGCTTGGGCCCTCCTCCGCAAAGCTGCGGAGGACTTCCTCAAAGACGTCAACGCGGACCTTTGAGTACCCCCCGTCATACCGGCGAATGCCGGTATCCAGAAGGGCCGCGCGGCAGTCCCTTCCCCCCTTTGTGGGGGAAGGTTAGGATGGGGGGAGTCCCCCAATCGCCTTGAGCCTGTCGAAGGCTCCTGCGAAGGCAGAGCCTGCCCCCGCGCAGGCGGGGGAACCCGGAGGTGCGGGGCTGGGACTCCTTCCCCCGCTCGCGGAGGAAAGCTGGGATGGAGGGCCGCGCCCCCTCCGTTCGTCCTGAGGGAAATCGTAGGGGGCGAACGCCCCCTACCGCCCCGCCGTCGAGGGCTGGTGTGCCTTCAAAAACGACCGCACCTGCTCGATCGTCCGCGACTTCACGTCCTCGGCTTCCTTCCACGGGTACGCCGTCACCTCGGCCTTGGGCGCCAGCGCCACCAGGTCCATTGCCGCTTGGTACGAGTGCGCCGGCGTGTCGTCCGGCATCACCAGCAGCGGCGTCTGGCACGACGCGGCAAAATCGCGAGACACGCAATACATGAAGTCCGGCTGCACCCGATATAGGTTGTGCAGGTACCGCTCCACAACGTCCATTGTCACGTCGGGCCGCTGCTCACACAGCGCCGGGCCCCAGCTCTCCATCCCGCCGTTGTACATCGCGTCCGGCGTCGCCTCCGCGTGCCCCACCGGCTGGCACAGCACTGCGGCCAGCACCCGCTCCGGCGCCCGCTCGATGAGCTTCATCGCAAACGGCCCGCCGATGCAGTAGCCCATGAAGAAGAATTCCCGGATGCCCAGGTGGTCCATCAACCCCAGCTGGTCGTCCGCGAAAGCGTCCCACGGGTCCTCCACCTGCACCGGCCCGCTCGACTCGCCGCCGATGGCGTTCCGCTGGTCCATCGTGATGCACCGGAAATCGTCCTTGAACGCCTCCATCGCATTGAACACCTGCCCCGGCCAAACCTCCACCCGAGAGTTCAACCCCCCGCCGGGCGTCACCAGCAGCGGAAACCCGGACCCCACCTCCTCATACCGTATCCGCACATCCCCCCGCTCATACATAGGCATAGCAATACCCCTTTCTCAGCCGCAGCAGTCGATTGCACGCGATTGTAGTTTGGGGGTGCAAGGTGTCAAGGCGAGCGCCAAACTGTTCGCCCTGAGCCTGTCGAAGGGTCCCACGAACGGATTGGGTGTTTCCCATTCGGCATTCCTGCGAAGGCAGAAATCCAGAGGCGCGGTGTCGAGGGGCTAGTCCCTTCCCCCTTGGGGGGAAGGTTAGGATGGGGGAGTTCTCCCCCTACTCCGCGTCAGCCCCACGTCCCCCAACCCACCGCAACACCACATACCCCACAACCCCCGCCAGCACTGACGCCGCAAACACGCCCATCTTCGCCTGGTCCACGACCGCCGGGTCGCTGAACGCAATCCCGGAGATGAAGATCGCCACCGTGAACCCGATACCGGACAGCAGCCCCACGCCCAGCACCTGCGCCCACGACACGCCCGCCGGCAGCCCGCTGACGCCCAGCCGCACCGCCAGCCACGTCGCGCCAAGGACCCCGATCGCCTTGCCCACCGGCAGCGCGACGAACACCCCCAGCGTCACGCTGCTCTCCAGCGCCGCCGACAGCGTGCCGGACGTGAAGACGATGCCCGCGTTCGCCAGCGCGAAGACCGGCAGGATGACAAAGCTCACCCACGGGTGCACCTGCCCCTCCAGCCGCTCCATCGGCCCCTCCGTCCCGCTGCTCAGCCGCTCGATCTGCGCCGTGATGGCCTCGGCCTTCTCGTTGTCCTCGTCCCTGATCGCCTGCCTGTAGTCGGTGAGCAGCACCTCCACCGCCGCCGCGTAGACCTCCCTCTGGATGTACGGCTTGGACGGCACGACCGCCGCCAGCGCGACGCCCGCCAGCGTGGCGTGGATGCCGGACTCCAGCAGGAACTGCCACATCACGATGCTCAGGATCACGTAGAACCCCAGTGACCGCACCCCAAGCCGGATGCACACCGCGATTATGGCGAAGACCGCGATGGCCAGCCCCAGGTCGCTCCAGCTGATGGCGTCCGAGTAGAAGACGGCGATGACCCCTATCGCGCCCAGGTCGTCCACCACCGCCAGCCCCAGCAGGAACACCCGCAGCTCCGCGGGAGCCCGTCTCCCCAGCAGCGCCAGCACCCCCAGCGCGAACGCGATGTCCGTCGCCATCGGGATGCCCCAGCCCGCCGCGCCCGCCCCGGACGTCCCGTTGAACGCGACGTACACGAGCGCCGGGACCACCATGCCGCCCGCAGCAGCTGCCGTCGGCAGGAAGGCCTTCCTGAAGCTCGAAAGCTCGCCGTGCAGCAGCTCGCGCTTGATTTCCAGCCCCACCAGGAAGAAGAAGATCGCCATCAGCCCGTCGTTGACTAGGTGCCCAAGGTTCTCGTGGAGGTGGAAGATGCCGATGTCTATCGAGATGTAGTTGTGCCAGAAGCTCCCGTACGAGTCCGCCCACGGCGAGTTCACCCACCCGAGTGCCGCCGCCGCTGCCGCCAGCAGGATGAACGCGCCGACTTCCTCGGTGTGGATGTAGTTCTGGATGGGGACCCGCAGCGCCCTCACAAGGTCGGACGGCCCCCGCAAGACCCTCAGTATTCGCAACGTCCCCGCACCTAACCTTCTGCCCCTTCTCCCTCAGGGGGAAGGGGCTGCCCCGTACTCGATACGAGGTTGGGATGAGGGTTGTTCCCCCTAGTGCACCTCGTGCCCGCCGGCCATGTTGATCGCCTGCCCCGTCACGTAGTCCGCCTCGTCGCTAGACAGGAACGCCGCCAGTCGCGCGATGTCCGCCGCCACCGCTAGCCGTCCCAGCGGGATCGTCGCCGACCGGTCGCGCACCATGAACGCCCGGTGCTCCATGGCCGACTGCCCCTCCGGCGCCGTCGCCGCCGCGATGAAATCGACCCGCTCCGTGTCCACCAGCCCCGGGCAAATAGCGTTCACCGTGATCCCGTACTGCGCCACCTCCAGCGCCAGGCTCTGCGTGAACCCGATCACCGCAAACTTGCTCGCGCAGTACGCCGCGTACGTCGCCGTCCCCGTCTTCCCCGCGCGGGACGACATCGTGATGATCCGGCCGCCCCCGCCGCGTGCAATCATGTGCCGCGCCGCCGCTTGGCACACCAGCCACGTACCCTTCACGTTCACCCGTTGCACCAGGTCGAAGTCCTCTTCCGTCACCTCGACCACCGGCTTCCGGTCCCCGCCGGGCCGCGAGCCTGCGTTCGAAACGACGATGTCGATCTTGCCGAACTCCGCCACCGCCTCGTCGTACATCGCCTGCACCTGCGCCGAGTCCGAGACGTCCGCGATGATCGCCTTCGACCGGCGCCCCATCGCCTCGATCTCCTCCACCACCGACGACACGCCGCGCCACGGCCGGTCCGGGTACGGTATCGCCGTGAAGTCGTTGACGATCACGTCCGCGCCCTCTTGTGCCAGCCGAGTCGCAATCCCCCGGCCCATCCCATTCTCACCGCCCGCCCCCGTAACCAGCGCAACCTTCCCCTCAAGTCCGTACATCTCTACCCTCTCTCCTTAGTCTCGTCATACCGGCGAATGCCGGTATCCAGAAACCCCGCGGCCAACCCCATCTGCCATACCCCGGCTCCCCCGCTTCGTCGTTCCCGCGCGGCCTGCCCCGTACCCCAATACGGGGGCGGGAACCCAGGGGGCCGTGTGTGGGGCGCATCTACCTCATCAACATTCGCACAACCGCGACGCCCGGTTCGCTACGGCTCGTCCAGCCGCTTCACTGCCCGTTCATTCCTGCGGGCCACCATGCGAGCCAGTCCCAGGGTTCGCCCCGCGTCCAGCCTAAGCATGTCGGCCTCGTCCATGGGCGTGCCGCGCCGTTCCGAGGTCACCAGCGCCGACGCCATCCAGTACTTCCAGCCGTCGGGGAGCAGGCTGCTGTCCTCTATTGTCACCAACCCGCTACGTTCCCAGTGGCGCCTCCACCATGCCGGGCTGTGGAGGCAGAAGAACGCCGGCTCCCAGTATGGCCGGAGGTGTTCCGGCGGCTCGTCCGAGGTCATTTCCTCGACCAGCCCGGCCACGACGATTCCCATCTGCCCACCCGGCTTGACCAGCCGGGCCATGTACGCCTCCAGGTAGAGGTCGTCCGTCCCGAAGTATTGGTACGCGTCGACGCACACCATCGCGTCGAAAAACTCGTCGGCGAATGGCAGGGCATGCGCATCGGCATGAATGGGGTACACGCTGTCCTCAACACCGGCGTCGCGAATGCGGTCGAAGTTGGCGCTGGCGTCAATCCACAGGTCCGTCGCCCATACCTGCACCCCGTACTCCTTCGCAAGGAATATGGAGCTCAATGCCTTGCCGCAACCCATGTCCAGGACTCGTATCCCGGGCTTGAGGTCCATGCACTCCGCCAGGAACTCCGTCAGCAAAAGGGCATTCGGGCCCATCATGTTTTCCATCACCCATTCGGCATCATACTTGGCCGAGCGGGGAAATGCGGTCGGATTGAAAAGGTGCTCCCGTCCTGCATCGCTGCCCTGCAAACTTCGCCTCCATACCCGCGTAGAGCTTGCCCCGTGCCTCGATACGGGGCCGGTATCCAGGGCGAGGAGGGGCAACCCTGACACCACCTCATTGCCCTCAACCCACGCTCCCCGCTACCGTCCTCCCATGGTAATGGCAATCCACCACCGTAACCACATCACAGGGCGCCTTCACGCCGCGGGCAACACCAACGAATTCGTTGCAAACACATCCCATGCCAATCACGTAAGCCGGTCCGCAAGCAGGGAAGGGGGGGAGGATGCTCCTGCAAAAAATTTTCGTGTTGTAGCTAAAATGTGCCACACTCGCTACAAAACAAGGCAGGTTGTTTTGCGATTCAACCTCAAGAACCGTCACCAACTATCTTGTTGCCGATGCACGGTGCGTCACCCCTGCCCCCCGCGAAGGCGGAAGGATCGAGAGTGGCAAAGGCGTTGGGGCGCCTTGACGCCTGAGGCTTCCTGGGAAGTTGGGTTGCGACCACGCCCTACGCCGCGAACGCGTCCAGCGCCTCCAGGTCCCACGCCAGCCCCAGCCCCGGCGCGTCCGACAGGATGATCTCCCCGTTCTCGATGGCCGGGACCTCCTGGAACAGCGGCGCGCTCCACGGCATGTTCTCGACGGTCAGCCCGTTCGGGATCGCCACCATCGTGTGGGCCAGGATCTCCGGCGCCAGGTGGCTCACCACCGGCAGGTTGAACGCCTCCGCCATGTGCGCCGCCTTCATCCACTGCGTGATGCCCCCGGCCCGCAGCAGGTCGATCATCACGATGTCGATGCTCCGGTGTTCCAGCATGTGCCGGAACGGCGCGATGCCGTAGTGGTACTCTCCCGCCGCCACCGGCATCGTCAGCGCGTCCGCGATCCGCGCCAGCCCCGGGTAGTCGAGGTGGTCGGTCGGGTCCTCGAACCAGTAGAGCCCGTACTCCTCCAGGCGCCGCCCGATGCTGATCGACTGGTTCACGTCCCACCCCTGGTTGATGTCCACCATGATGTCCACGCCGTCCCCGACGGCCTCCCGCATCACCCGGGCCCGCTCCAGCTCCGCGGCCGGCGTCTTCTCCCCGCCCAGCCGGAACTTCATGGAGGTGTACCCCTCCTCCACCAGTCGCGCGCCCGTCGTGGCCAGCGCCTCCAGGTCGTAGGTGCGCCACAGGAAGCCGCTCGCATAGGCGGGCATCCGGTCCCGGTAGCCGCCCAGCAGCTTGTGCACCGGCTGCCCCAGCGCCTTCCCCTTGATGTCCCACAGCGCCACGTCGATGGCCGCCGACGCCCGCGTCAGCATCCCCTCCGGCGACCCGCCGCCCACGGCCCGCAGCCGCTTCCCGATGGCCTCGATGTCCATCGGGTCGCTGCCGATGACGAGCTCCGTCAGTGCGTTCACCAGCTCGTGCAGCGGCTTCAGGATCACGTCGCTGACGAACCCCGCATACCCCATCCCCTCGATGCCCTCGTCCGTCCGCAGCGTCAGCGTCACGAAGGGCGCCACGTTCGCCCCGCCCACCGGCGGCCCCGGCTCCCGGGGCACGCATACGGCCCGAGTCTCAAAGCTGGCAATCTTCATAGCCCCTCCAGAAGTGCAGCATGAACCTTGACGCGAACAGGGTACGCGAGACGCAGCCCCCCGCGAAACCCCAAACCCTGACACAGCGCCGTTGCCCCAAAGCGCCATCCCTCGCTACCCTCACCCCCTGGCGACGGTAGCAGCGCCCCGCAAGGAGACATCAAGACAATTTGGAAGAGAAACTTTCAGAAGGGGTTACGAAGAAGTCCCGTCGTGGAGGTGAAGCGAACGTGACCGCGGCGCTTGGGGCGCTACAGGTCCCCAAGCCCCTGCGGCGGCCGCTCCGCCACCGGCTTGTCGAGGATTTCCTGCGCGAGCATGGCCTGCCGGAGCGTGTTCTTGTTCAGCACCTTGGCCGCACCCGAGCGGCGCGCTCGCTGGCCCGCGACGGCCGCGGCCGGTCCCCGCTGCGCCGCCTGCGGAGGCGCTGCCTGCGTGGAGGTGGTTGCCCGTTGCGGCTGCCGACGCGGGGCCTCCGGCTGTGCCCGGGGCACTTCATAGCCGGGCCCCTCCAGCGATTCCCCTTCCAGGGACCGCTGGTCAGGCCCCACACGGTAAGCCTCGGCCGTCGTGGACGTAGGACGCTGCGGGGCGCGTGGCGGCTCCGGCGGGGGCGGTGGCTCGGCCGGAGACACGTTCTCGCCGCGCTCCATCGCCTCGCGCACCTCTTGGATGCGCTCCTGCGCCCGCCGCCGAAGCTCTTCAAGCCTGCTGTTGGCCATATCCGGTCCGCTCCTGCCGCCGATACTCTACGGCTGGGTGCCCTCTTCCGGCTGGTCGCCCAGACTCTCCCGCATGGAGGTGTCCGCCTGGACGTTGCGCATGCGGTAGTAGTCCATGATGCCGAGGTTGCCTGCCCGGAAGGCCTCCGCCATCGCGCGGGGTACCTCCGCCTCGGCCTCCACGACGCGGGCCCGCATCTCCTGCGTTCGCGCCACCATCTCCTGCTCCTGCGCGACTGCCATGGCGCGCCGCTGCTCCGCCCGTGCCTGCGCAATCTGCTTGTCCGCCTCTGCCTGGTCGATCTGCAGCTGCGCCCCGATGTTGCGCCCCACGTCCACGTCCGCAATGTCGATGGACAGGATCTCGAAGGCGGTGCCCGCGTCCAGCCCGCCCGACAGCACCTTGCGCGATATCTGGTCGGGGTTCTCCAGCACGGCCTTGTGCGCGTCGGCCGAGCCGATAGCCGAGACCGTGCCCTCGCCCACGCGGGCAAGGATGGTCTCCTCGCCGGCGCCTCCCACGAGGCGGTCAAGGTTCGCCCGCACCGTCACCCTCGCGACGGCGATGAGCTGGATACCGTCCTTGGCCACTGCCGACACCCGTGGCGTGTTGATGACCCGCGGGTTGACGCTGGTCTGCACAGCCTGCAGCACGTCGCGGCCCGCAAGGTCGATGGCCGTTGCCCGCTGCCACGTCAGGTCGATGTTCGCCTTGTCGGCGGAGATCATGGCGGACACCACGCGGCCCACGTTGCCGCCGGCCAGGTAGTGCGCTTCCATGTCGTTGATGTCGAGGTCCTGCCCCGCCTTGGTCGCGGAGATGAGTGGCTCGACGATGGCGTTCGGGTTCACCTTCCGCAGCCGCATGCCGATGAGGCTCAGCAGGCTGACCGGCACGCCCGCGAAGATGGCGCTCAACCACAACCCGACCGGGATGAAGAAGAGGATGAGTCCCAGCGTGAAGATAATGGGAAGTATGAGAAGGAGAAGGACTACGATTCGTCCGATCCATGCCATGGTTGCATCTCCTATGTGCCTATTTTTGTGGTGGTGCGCTGTCCTCGCTGGGGGGAGTCTCTTGGCCTTCGCCGGGCGCCACCGCCCGTACCACACGCCGGTACTCCTCATCGGCTATAACGACGACTGAGGTCCCGGCGTCGATGAAGCCCCCTTCTGATACCACGTCCACTCGTTGGGTGTCAATTTGCGCGACGCCCGCCGGGTGCAGCACTGTAAGCGTCACACCCCGCTTGCCGAGCATCGAGACGTACCCGTGCGGCGCTGCCTCGGCGACCGGTGCACCGGCAACGCCAAACCTGTTCAGCAGCCCACTGCCCCGCGGCAACGAAGTCTGCAGCGCAAGCCCGCCCAGGCCGCGCCTGTTGGGCAGCAACGTCAGGATTGCGGCGGCTCCCACCACGATGGTGACCAGTGAGCCGAGCAGCACCAGTCCCGCCCGCACGAAGTCTCCCGTCGTGGCGCCCTGCCCGATCAGTGATATGTATAGTCCGGCAAAGAACGCGATGCCGCCAATCAGTCCCGCCACGCCGAACCCGGGGGTGAGCACAAGTTCCACCGCGATGAGCGCTATCCCTATCGCCACTAGCACGACGCCCTCCCAGCCGGAGAGCTCCGCCAGGAAACCGCCCCAGAAGAACAGCGCCAGCAGCAGGACGCCAGCGATGCCCGGCACGCCAAAGCCGGGCGAGGTCAGTTCCGCCAGCAATCCCAGGAACCCGAGCGAGATGAGCAGCGACGCCACAACCGGGTTGGTCAGAAAGCGCACAAAACGCTCCGCAAGGCTGTACTCGACCTGCACCAGCTCCGCCCCAGAGATGCCCTCCAACTCGAGGACCTCCGTGATGCTGGAAGCCTCGCCGTCGGCGTACCCCCACTGGAGCGCCTCGCTGGTGGTCATCGTGAGGAGCTTGCCCTCCTCCACCAGCCCGTCGATGGCCACGCTGTCGTCCACCATCGCCTCCGCGATGCGAGGGTCGCGCCCCCTCACCTCAGCGACGGCGCGGAAATCACTGCGGACAGCGGACACCACCTTCTCTGAGGCGGTCTCGCCCTCTTGGTCGACGGGCGTCGCGGCCCCAATGACGCCGCCCTCGTCCATGTATATCTTGTCGGCGGAGATGGCGATGAGCGCCCCGGCGGAGAACGCCTCGCGGTTGACGTACGCGATGACTGGCACCTCGGCGTCGAGGAGTGCGTCCTTGATGGAGAGTGCGGCGTCCAACCGGCCGCCCGGGGTGTTGATGTCGAGGAGGACGGCGTCGGCGCCCTCCTCCGCCGCGGTACTGAGCACCCGCTTCACGTAGGGCGTCATGCCGAGGTCGATGGTGCCGTTGATGGTGGCGACGTACACGCGCCCGCCGGCGCCGGACTGCCCCAGCACGGTCGGCACGAGCAACCCCAGCAAGCCGAGGACGATGAGCGTGGCGCTGAACGCGCGCATTGCCGTGCGTAGTGCTGGCATTCGATGCGCCCCTTTCGCTCGGTTGAGCCCCCGCGCTCTCCTCACACCTCTCCCTGCTATAGTTCAAGTATACCCTACGGAGTCGGACAAAGCCTCGCGCGTAGCGCCGCGCACGGGACTTCAGATTGACGCAGCTACGGCCCACTGCTACCATGATCCTGCTATTGACAGCTACTTTGTCGCGTTGTGTGTTCAGTTTGGCCGGTACGCCGGAGGTGAGGGAGAGCAGCCTTGGCATTCGCAAGCGCCTTGAAGTGCAGGGAATGCGGCCGTGAGTACCCCACGGACCCGCTCAACGTCTGCGAGTTCTGCTTCGGTCCGCTGGAAGTGTCCTACGACTATGAGGCCATCGCCCGCGTGATCAGCAGGGAGCGCATCCAGAACGGCCCGCTGACCATGTGGCGCTACCAGGACCTGCTCCCCGTGGACGGCGACAACGCGGTCGACCTGCAGACGGGGTTCACTCCGCTGATGAAGGCGCCCAACCTCGGCCGCCTGCTCGGTCTCGACCACCTGTACATCAAAAACGACGCGGTCAACCCCACCAACTCCTTCAAGGACCGCGTGGTCTCCGTCGCCTCCACCAAGGCGCTGGAGTACGAGTTCAAGACGCTAGCCTGCGCCTCGACGGGCAACCTCGCCGGCAGCGTCGCCGCCCACGCCGCGAGGGCCGGCATGAACGCCTACATCTTCATCCCCGCGGACCTCGAGAGGGGCAAGGTTGTCGGCGCCGCCATCTACGGCCCGACCCTCGTGGCCATCAACGGCAGCTACGACGACGTCAACCGCCTCTGCAGCGAGTTGGCCGACACCTACCCGTGGGCCTTCGTGAACATCAACATGCGTCCCTACTACGCCGAGGGCAGCAAGACCCTTGGATACGAGGTCGCGGAGCAACTCGGCTGGCAAGCCCCTGCGCATTGCATCGTGCCCTCGGCCTCCGGCTCCATGTTCACCAAGATATGGAAGGGTCTGAAGGAGTTTGAGGACTTGGAGCTCATCCCAAAGGTCCACACGCACATGCACATGACCCAGGCGGCTGGCTGCGCCCCCATCGCCGAGGCCTACGAGGCTGGCGTGACCCGCGTCCGCCCCGTCAAACCCAATTCCATCGCCAAGTCGCTGGCCATCGGCAACCCGGCCGACGGCTACTACTCGCTCAAGACCATTCAGGAATCGGACGGCGACGCCACAATCGTCCCTGAAGAAGAGGTGGTCGCCGGCATCCAGATGCTCGCGGAGAACGAGGGCATCTTCACGGAGACCGCCGGCGGTGTCGTCATCTCCGGCCTCAAGCGCCTGGTCGAGCGCGGCGCCATCAAGCGCGACGAGGTGACGGTGGCCTACATCACCGGCAACGGCCTCAAGACGCTGGAGGCGGTGGAGGACACCGTCCGATCAGTCACCATCGACCCGACCACGTCGTCCTTCGAAGAGCAAGTGCTGAACGCCTAAAGGGCAGGAGTGGCAAGGCCGCAATGGCGAAACTCAGAGTACGGTTCACCTTCACCCCGGAGCTGATCCAGGAACCGGTCATCTGGCAGCTTGGTCAGAAATTCCCGATTGTGACCAACATCCGGGGTGCCGACGTGCGCCAGGCCTTCGGCTGGGCTCTCCTGGAGTTGGAAGGCGAGGAAGACCAGATCAACCAGGGCATCGAGTGGGTGCGTTCCACCGGCATCGAGGTGGAGCTCGTCACCGGAGACGTAATCGAGTGACCGCAGCTCCAACACAACCAGTCCTTTCCCCCTGAAGGGGAAGGTTAGGATGGGGGCTGCTGGGAATCAGGGTACTGCAAGAGGAGGAAGGCCAATGGGCGTCACAGTGCGGATTCCGGCCCCGCTTCGGCGGGTCACCAACGACCAGGACCGCGTCGAAGTCGACGCGGAGAATCTGGCGGACATGGTCGACGCCATGGAGGAACAGTTCCCCGGCATCAAGGAGCGCCTGATCGACGAGACCGGCGGCCTCCGGCACTTTGTGAACATCTACGTGAACGGCGAGGACGTCCAGTTCCTCCAGGGCCTCGAAACCGCCATCAAGGCCTCGGACGAGGTCAGCATCGTGCCAGCGGTAGCCGGCGGGTAGGCCGGCCCCTTCCCCACCCCCGTCCTTGTAGGAGACGCCACAGAGGTCTGCTGATTATGCAGAGCAATGAAGATACAGCCATAAGGGCGGCGCAAGACCAGAACGCTGCTGCATTTGAGGAACAGCGCGCTGACTTGGAGCTGGAATCCCCTGGCTTGTGGGCCCTCTTTCATAATGGGCGGCTTGTCAACACGTACGATACCCAGCAATTTGCCATAGAAAGCGCAGAGCGACGATTTGGCCCGGGACCGCACTTTGTCACGCAAATTGCTGAGGAACCGGAAGCGGCTCTGGACACCGAAGATCCTGCGGACGAGGAGAAGAGGTCGTTTGCCAGGCTGGCTCTTCGATTCGCCTGGAATACATGTACCTTCATCGGCGCTGTTGCCCTTTGGCTTGCAGACCACATCATTGACCTGATGCCGATGGCGTTTGATGTGTGGCAGCGGATCAAGGGAACTCCCACGCGAGAGAGGCAAGACAAAAACAGGCCTCGTTTTTCCAAGAAGGAGAGGGAGAACTACCTGCACAGCCAAGGAAAGCGATGCATGTACTGCGGGGGCAGGTTTTCCTCGCATTACTACGATGTTGACCATAAGATTCCATGGGCTCGCTCAAGGGACAACAGGCGAAGCAACCTACAGGTTCTTTGTACTCCCTGCAATCGCCGCAAGGGTGACCAATACGATGACGACTTTAGAAAGCGCTATGCCAGTGTCTTTCCGTCCCGCCGCAAGACTCCTCCAAATCCGCCGATCCCGCAACGTAAGTTTGACGCAGTTACAAGGGCAACCAACAGAACGCGGCGCGCGCACGCAGGGAGTGGGATGCCCGTCGTAACGCGACAACAGAAAATCTTGGGTGTCAGTTTCTTCCTTGGCATTTTTTCTTTCGGCTTGTCCCTTGTGGTCCTGCAGGAGTTGGGGGTCACTTGGGACGGAATGGGGATACCGACTGCTGTGGTTGGTCTCTTCGTTGGGGGTGGGTTGTATCTGAGGGCGTGGTTGACGGGAAGGCTCTACAGCTAGCTATAATGTGACCCCCCCCACCCCTACCCACCGGCCCCTCCCCGCGCTATCCTGACCCGCAATCGACCCCGCGACGTTGGAGGCAGCCATGGCCCGTCTGGCGATTTCCGCCGACTCCCACATCCTCGAGCCCCGTGACGTGTTCGCGGGCCTCGCCGAGCGCTTCGGTGACCGTGCCCCCCGCGTCGTTCGTGACGAGGGCGTGGGCGACTTCATCGAGATCCCGGCCACCGGCACCCGCCTCAACGCTGCCATCGGCGGCGTCGGGCGCCTCGGCATCGCCGGCATGAGCCTCGACGACCCCGAGACCCACCGCATCATCGCCCTCGGCTACGACGGCCTCCGCCCCGCCCTTAAGGACCCCGTCGAGCGCATGAAAGAGATGGACGGCGACGGCGTCTGGGGCGAGGTCATTTTCCCCAGCCTCTTCATGCGCCTCTTCGGCACCCGGGACGCCGAGGTCCTTGCCGCCGCGTTCCAGAACTACAACGACTTCCTCTGGGACTTCTGCAACACCGTCCCCAACCGGCTGCGTGGCCTCGCCCTGCTGGTCATGCACGACCCCGCGGCCGCGCACCTCGAGATCCAGCGCGTCATCGCCAAGGGCTACGTCGGCGTCTGCATTCCCTGCGCCGCCCCACACGGCACGCGCTACTCGGACCCCGTCTACGACCCCATCTGGGCAACCGCGCAGGAGGCCGGGGTCACCGTCAACATGCACATCTTCACGGACGGCCACGCCGCGAACACCGGCCTGACCGGGGCGGACCTCATCCAGGCCTACGCCAGCGCCCCCAACGTTATCCAGTTCACCCTGTCGGACCTCATCGCGGGCGGGGTGGCCCATCGGTTCCCCGACCTCAGGTTCGTGGCCGCCGAGTTCAACACCGGCTGGATAGCCAACTGGCTCGAACGCATGGACCACTCAGTCTACCGCAGCCGCCGCTCCGTGCCCGACTACCTCGACCTGAAGCCCAGCGAGTATTGGCGGCGGCAGTTCTTCGCCACCTTTGAAGACGACCGGCCGGGCATGCTCACCCGAGAGGCCATCGGCGTCGAGACCCTCATGTGGGGCTCAGACTTCCCGCACCACGACTCCGTCTGGCCGCACTCGCAGGAAGCCCTGGACATGGTCTTCGAGGGCATGCCGGACGACGTCCGTCGCACCACTACCGTCGACAACGTCGCCAAGCTCTACGGCCTGTCGGTTCCCGAATGATCTACCGCATCGTCATGCTCGGGCTCATATTCATTGTGGTGCCGGGCTTGGCGATATTTTGGGCGTACCTCGCAATGAGGGGATGACGAGACGTTTGTTGTGGCCTGCGCCGGTGGAGTGACAGGCCAACTTGATTGCGGATTGTAGCTGCCCCTATAATGGCGGATAGGCCAATTCCCGGATTGGAAGGAGATTGTTATGGCGCCTACACCTTTAGCCTGGTTCCGCGGAGAGTTTGTTCCCGCGTCAGAGGCCAAGGTCGGCGTCATGACCCACGCCCTCCACTACGGCACCGCATGCTTCGAGGGTATCCGTTGCAACTGGAACGAGGAAGAAGAGAAGCTCCTCATCTTCCGCCCGCTCGAGCACTACCAGCGACTGGTCAATGGCGCCAAGGTGTTGCGTATGGAGCTGCCCATGTCGGCGGAGGATCTGGTGAAGCTCACCGTCGACCTGGTGGAACGAACGGGCTACCGTGAAGACATGTACATCCGCCCCCTCGCCTTCAAGAGCGCGGAGCGCGTCGCGAACTTGAAGCTTCATGAGCTCGACGATGGGTTGACGATAATAGCCGTGCCCTTCGGCCAGTACATCGATGTGCAGGTCGCGCGCTGCGTGACGGCCAGCTGGCGCCGTATCGACGAAACGATGATGCCCCCGCGCGTGAAGTTGAGCGCCACCTACGTCAACAGCATCCTCGCCAAGACCGACGCCGTCTTGTCCGGCTTCGACGAGGCCATCCTCCTCAACTACGACGGCAAGGTGGCCGAGGGCAGCGGCGAGAATCTTTTCGTTGTGAAGGACGGCGAGTTGGTCACCCCCCCATTGACGGCCAACATCCTCCCCGGCATAACGCGTTCATGCATCATGCAGATCGCCCGCGAGGAGCTTGAGATCGACACCGTCGAACGGCCCATCGGTCGCGCCGAGCTCTACCTTGCGGATGAGGTGTTCCTCACCGGCACGGCCGCCCACGTCACGCCCATGGGGGAGCTCGATCACCGGCCCATCGCCGACGGTCACATTGGCCCCATCACCCAAGCGCTGCAGGAGGTCTACTTCAAGGCCATCCGGGGGCAGATGCCGAAATACCGCCACTGGTGTGTTGAGGCGGTCCCGGCGCCCCTGGCGAAGGTCTAAGGCCGCCGAGCAGCTGCCGCGTCAGACCGGAGCGCCGACTGTGGATGACCTCTCCCGAGACTACGTCATCTGGGTCTTTCTCGCGGCCACCGGCGTTATCCAGATAGCCGCTGCGCACGCCGGCCTGACCAAACTGCTCTTCATTCGCGCCAAACCTTGGGCATGTGCCCTTGGCCTTCTTCTTGTCGCCGCAGGCTTTGTATGGTTCTTCCGCGACGGCGCCCGCCACATCCCCGATACAGGCAACGGCATCAACGGCAACGAGCAGGCCGCCCGATTCACTCTCACATGTCTCGCTGTCGGGGCCTTCACCTTCACCCTCTCCTCGCTCTTGAACTGCCGGGGCGGGGAGGAGGCGACGCCGCCAAACGCCGAGGGGTTTGAGGCCCTCCGCCATCGGACGTACGCGCAGGCGGTGGCGGACAGCATGAAGCTGCTCTGGGACGAGGGTCGCCGGTGGATGCGGCGATAGTCCGCTGGCTCAACGGCGGTGTCGGAGCTGTGCCGCCCTTCGATGACATCGTCCGCATCATCGTGGGCGACTACTTCTGCCCGGTGGTGCTCTCCCTGCTGCTCTTTGGCGCGTGGTTCGGTGCGAGGACTGCGGTGTCGCGCATGGTGCATCAGAAGGCCTGCCTGTCGGCGCTGATCGCCATGGCGTTCGGCAACTGGGCGGTGGAAATCTTGGACGAGCTCGTCGCCCGGCCGCGGCCCTTCGTGGAGGAGAACCTGCAACTCCTCTTCTACACCCCAAGCGACCCATCGTTCCCGTCCAACCCTGCGGTGGTTGGGATGGCGTTCGCGGCGGGGCTGTGGACGGCCAACCGCCGGCTCGGGTACGTGGCTTTCGGCGTGGCGACGGCCTGGTCTGTGTCGCGAGTCTACGCCGGTGTGTCCTATCCCACAGACGTCCTGGCGGGCGTTGCCATTGCCCTCGCCATCACGGCGATTGTCGTATGGGTCGTGCGCCGCATTGAGCCCGCGCCGACGCTGCTGCTGCGCGTGGCCCAGCGCTTCCATCTGGCGTAGCCGCCTGGTAGCTAGGGGAGAACGTTACGCGACAGCCCGGTCGGACTCGATGGCGGGAATGGCGGCAGCGTAGCGGCGGGCAAGGGTTCCCAGAAATGCCCTCATCGCCGGACTGTAAAGTCGGCCGCGGCGGATCATGACAGATGTCGGTAGCGCCACCTCGTGGCCCTCCTGTATCTTCGCTTGGGCCAGCGCGCCGGTCTCGACCTCCCGCGTTATGCCGTGTACTGGCAGGAACGAAACGCCGAGCCCCCGCTCGATCATGCGCTTTGTCGCCTCGATGCTGTCCAGCACCATGCCCACGTTCGGAATGATGCCCGCCTCGCGGCATACACGGTCGATCAGCTGGAAGTAGGACGATTCGCGGTCGTAGAGGATAAGCGGCTCCTTGGCTACGTCGTAGATGCTCACCTCTCCATGAGCCGCAAAGGGGTGCTGCGGGTGGATGGTAAGCGCCAACTCCTCGTTGTAGAGGTTGACGGCAAGCACGTCTGGGTGCCGGAGCGTCCGGGCGAGGCCCACTTGGACCTCCTCGTCCGCCACCATCTTGAGCACCTCGGAGGACCTGCCTGTGCGGATATGGACCTCGATGCCCGGGTACTCCGTGCGGAACTGCGCCAGGATCTCGGGCAGCACGTACGCGCCAATGGCCCGCGCCGTGCCGACCAGCAATGTGCCGCTGGTGGCCGCCTGCAGGGCGTTCAATGTTGAGCGTCCTTGTTCGAGGGTTTCGAGCGCCCGCTGCGCGTACGGAAGGAACGACTTGCCCGCTTCAGTCAGCCGAACACCACGGCCCATGCGGTGGAAGAGCGTGGCCTTTAACTCCGTTTCCAGCGCCTGAATGCGAGCGCTCAATGACGGTTGAGTGAGGATGAGCGATTGCGCCGCGCGGACAAAGCTCCCACGCTCCGCAGCCGCGATAAACGCCTTTAGTTGAGCTATTTCCACCTGTACCCTCCAGACTATCCGGCAGCCGCTACGAAATGGACAGAAAATATTCCTTCTGCAATTATAATTGACTATAGCTCCTATAGAAAGACTCTGTAACGGAAATGCAGGGTGTCAGGTTTGCGCCACAGGCTAACCGCTATCCCGTGTAGGTGACGCCATCGAGGGAGCAGTGTGGCGAAAGGGCGCACCGGTGCAGCATCACGTGCAGCACCGGCTCACCGCTGCGAACTGCGCGATGCGGCCCGCTCGCCATGGGTAGGGCGAGTGCCCGGCACACGCTTGTCCATGATGCCGTGTCCGCAGGCGACAGTCCCCAGTCCCGCAGTCGGGGGCCATCGACTGTAGTTCCCGCAGATCGAGCAAAACGTCGTCATACGCCTTCTGTGTGGCCGCTAGACGTTCGGCCAGTCGGGAGACGTCGAGGGTGTCGTGGGAGGGCGCAGAGGCCGCCGCGTACTCCGACTGTAGCGCGGCCATCGACGCTTCCATCTCGGCCAGCCGGAGTTCCAGCGCCTTGGTGCGCCTGTGGAGTCCCTTGGGGGCTGAGTGTCCCGACATCTGCTATTCCCCTGCAAGTTTGACGCCTACGGTAGCACAACGTCATGGCTGACACACGGCGCATTGACACACGGCGCCTCGCAATGGCACCATCCCAGCATCCTGCGAGCGCCCAACCGCGCGAGAAAGCGACTGCCCATGGCCAAACACGGCTTCTCGGTCATGGACTCCGACATGCACATCGTGGAGCCCAATGACCTGTTTGAGCGCTACCTTGATGCCCCCTACAGCCACCAGGCGCCCAAGATCACCCGCGTGCGCGGCCAGAGGGTGGGCATCTTCCTCTTCCAGGGGCATGCCTTCCCGACGGTCGATGTGGAGCACCCTGTGCGCAACGTCGGCATGGCCAGCCGCGCCGACGCCGCCTCCAAGCCCATGCGCGACAAAGGGTACTCCGGCGAATCCCAGCTTGAAGCTATGGACATGGAGGGCATCGACATCGCCATCATGTTCCCCACCGTCGCCCTCTACATCCCCAACGGCATGGATGACGTGGATCCCGGCCTCTCCGCCGCCGTGTGCCGCGCCTACAACAACTGGCTCTACGACTTCTGCCAGGCCGACCCGGCCCGCATGAAGGTCTGCGCCATGCTCCCCCAGCACGACACCGGCGAGGCAGTCAAGGAGGCGGAGCGCGCGGTCAAGGAGCTCGGCGCGGTGGGCGTCTACATGCGCCCCAACTTCGTCAACGGCCGGACGCTGCACAGCGGCTACTGGCACCCGCTCTGGAGCACGCTGCAGGAGCTCGACGTCCCTGTCGGATTCCACGAGGGCACCGGCTCCGTCTACTTCCAGGACGGGTCCGAGTTCGGCGACAACCGTCTCATGCGCCATGCCGCCTCGCACCCCATCGGCATGATGAAGGCCGTGATGAGCATGGTTTGCGGAGGCGTGTTCGAACTTTTCCCGCGCCTGCGGGCTGCCTACCTCGAGGCTAATGCCGGCTGGGTTCCCTTTTGGCTTGCGCGAATGGATCGCGACTACGAGCTCTACGGCGAGTGGGACGCCCGAATCCTCACTCGCAAGCCCAGCGACTATTTCCGCTCAAACTGCTACGTCGGCACCGAGGCCGACGAGGCCGAGCTCAAGTACACCATCGACGCCTTTGGCGACGCCAACATCGTATTCTCGACCGACTACCCTCACCACGACTCGGAGTTCCCCTACGCAACCGATGAGTTCCTCAAGATGCCGGACGTGAACAACGAGAGCAAGAAGCGCATCCTGTGGGAGAACTGCTCGCGGTTGTACAACATCGGCTAAAGCGAAACGCCAACGCCAGAGGGTCTGGTATCATGGGCAGGCTCGCCAGGCGGTGAGTCCGCAAGAGAAGGAGGCAACATGGCCCAACAGGCGCTCCTCAGCCCGGAAGCGGTTATTGAGGAGTTCAACAAGAATGGCGTGACCCACGTCGTATACCTGCCCGACAGCGAGACAAACTGGATGTACCAGCTCATGGAGGCGGACCCCTCATTGGACCTGATCCCGGTTTCCAGGGAAGGCGAGAGCATCGCGATTGCGGCTGGGATCATCGCTGGGGGAAAGAAGCCCGTGGTGCTCATCCAGAACACCGGCATGTTTGAGTCTGGTGACTCCATTCGCGGCCTCGCCCAGGACTGCGAAATCCCCGTGGTGATGCTCATCGGCTACCGCGGTTGGACCCGGCACGGGCCAACCCCGGACTCGGCGGCACGTCTCACCGAGCCGACGCTGCGTGCTTGGAACGTGCCCTACTACCTTGTAGAGCATGACGGTGATGCTGACCGCATCTCCGCCGCCTTCGAGCAAGCCGCCCGCACCAGCGGCCCCATCGCCGTTCTTGTGGGCGACGAGTACCACGGCTTCAATCGGTAACACAGCGAGGAGTTGACATGATTAACCAGGTAGACCTTATGGCCGTGGTGGAGAAGCACCGGGACAACGGAATTGTGGTGCCCACCATGACCGGTAGCCGTGGCTGGAACGAGGTCAGCAACGACAAGGACCGCGACATACCCATTGGCGGTGCCATGGGCAAGGCATCCTCCTTCGCACTGGGACTGGCATTGGCGCAGCCGGACACCAGGGTCATCGTCTTTGACGGCGATGGCAGCCTGTTAATGAACCTTGGGACCCTGGTAACCATTGCGGAGAAGTCGCCCAAGAACCTCTACCACTTCGTCTTGGAGAACGGCGTGTATGCGGTGACCGGAGGCCAGCCCATCCCCGGCGCCAACAAGCTCTCCTTCGCGGGCATGGCCCGCGAGGCAGGCTACGCAGCCGCTTTCGAGTTCGACGATCTGGAAGACTTCGCGTCCCGCGCGGACGAGGTGCTTGAGATTGAGGGGCCCGTGTTCATCTGCTTCAAGACCACTCCTGAGGTGCAGAATGAGCCCATCGGCCTGCGTCCGGCGTCGGGGCTGAAGCCAACGCGCGTGGCAATCAAGGACGTGATGGCAAGCCTCGGCGTCTAGGCCAACTGACTCGTGAAGAGTTCTGCTGCCCCCTCCAAGTGCGCCGGACCACTCTGATGGCCGGCGAACTGGAAGGGGCAGTATAGTTGAAAGAGGAACATCATGGCTGACTCGAACTTGAAAGGGAACATCATCCCCGGCATGCGTTACCGCGACGCGCCCGCAGCCATCGACTGGCTCTGTGACATCCTCGGCTTCCAGCGCCATCTCGTCGTGCCCAACGAAGACGGCACGATCGCACACGCGCAGCTGACGCTGGGCAACGGCATGATCATGCTGGGTTCGTCCCAGGGGAGCGAGTTCGATGGTGTTGTCGGCCCGTCCTCCCCGGATGGCACGCTGACGCAGGCCGCTTACATCGTGGTGCAGGACATCAAGGCGCTCTACGAGAGTGTGAAGGCCGCCGGTGCCGACATCGTCATGGAGCTGGACGAGCAGCACTACGGCGGCAGCCTCTTCGCCGTCCGCGACCCCGAAGGCCAGCTCTGGAACGTCGGCAGCTACGATCCATGGGCCGAGTGGAGCGGCGCCAGCTAGGGCAGGTCCAGCTCAAAGGCCCGGTGCAGCGCCCGCACGGCATCTGCGCTCTGGCTGTCTGACACGATGCAGGTGATGCGGATCTCCGACGTCGTGATCATCTCTATGTTCACGCCCGCCTCCGCCAGCGCGCGGAACATCGTCGAGGCGTAGCCCGGCGAGTTCTGCATCCCTGTGCCCACCACGCTCACCTTCGCCAGCGCATCGTCGTGGCTCACACCCCTTGCGCCGATCTCCTCTGCCACGGGCCGCACAAGCGGCAAAGTCTTCTCCACATCCGTCCGCGCGACCGTGAACGAGAGGTCCGTCAAGTTGTCCACGCTGGTGTTCTGCACAATGGTGTCGACGCTGACTCCCGCCTGCGCGAGCGGCTCAAAGAATGCCGCCGCGATGCCGGGTCGGTCTGGCACCCCGAGCACCGTCACCTTTGCCACGTTCGTATCGCTCGCCACACCGCGGACCTTGCTGCGGACCTCCATGTCTGCCTCCCGGTGAATGAGGGTTCCCGGGGCCTCGCTGAACGTCGAGGCCACCAGGATCGGAATGTTGTACAGCTCGCCGAGCTCAATGGAACGCGGCTGCATCTTCGCGCCGCTCGCCGCCAGCTCCAGCATCTCCTCGTAGTCAATCTCATCCAGCTTGCGCGCCTCCGCGACGATGCGAGGGTCGGCCGTGAAGATCCCCTCCACGTCCGTGTAGATCTCGCATCGCTCCGCGCCCAGCGCCGCCGCCAGTGCGACGGCCGTCGTGTCGGAGCCGCCGCGGCCCAGTGTCGTGACCTCTTGCTCCTCTGTAACCCCTTGAAAGCCGCAGACCACGGCAACGCGGCCCGCGTCCAGTTCGGCCCGGATGCGGTCGGGCGCCACTTCGGCGATGCGCGCCTTGCCGTGGAGCGCCTCCGTCTGAATGCCCGCCTGCAGCCCTGTGAGGCTCACTGCCGGGCAATCCATGTCGTTGAGCGCCATAGCCACGAGCGCGCACGAAACGATCTCACCGGTGGACAGCAGCAGGTCCACCTCGCGCTCCACTGGCGCCTTGGCCACGCTCCGCGACAGCGCCAGCAGGTCGTCCGTGGAGTCACCCATGGCCGAGCACACCACCACGACGCCGGTGTCGCCGCTTCGCGACGCCGCAATCCGCCGCGCAACACCCCGTACCTTCTCAGGGTCAGCCAGGGAACTCCCCCCGTATTTCTGTACGATGACTGCCATTCCCAACTCTTCTCTGACTGTGTTCTTCTGTTCTTCGTCGACGCTACCCCGCGGACACCACGTGCGCCCCCTGCGGGCTCACCTTCGTCACCTTCACGTCGCCCGGCACACCGGCTTTGTCAGCCATGTCCGCCATCTCGTACCCGACCGTCATCTCCCGGTCGACGGTCAGCGCAAGAATCGTCGAACCGGCGCCCGACAGGAACGCCCCGACGGCCCCGGCGTCCAGCGCCGCGCGAATGATCCGCGCCATCGCCGGGAAGAGCACGCCTCGAGCGGGCTGATGCAGCCGGTCCTGCGTCGCCGTGCGCAGCAACGAGACATCGCCCATCGAGAGGGCGTTCACCAGTAGCGCGGCCCGGCCCATGTTGAACACCGCGTCGGCCCGGCTAACGGTCGGCCCGAGCAACCCCCGCGCCTGTTGCGTTGGCATCTGCTGCGATGGGATGTATAGCACCGCCCATAGGTCGCTCGCCAGCGGCACCGCGGAGGTCACCAGAGCATCGCCGTCCTGCACAACTATCTGGCACCCGCCCAGCAGCGCGGGAGTCACGTTGTCCGGGTGCCCCTCAATCTCGACGGCCAGCGCCAGCACTTCATCCTGCGTCAATGGGTTCTCGCAGAGCGCATTCGCCGCCACAAGCCCGCCGACCGCCGCCGCGGAACTGCTGCCGAGCCCCCTGCCCAGCGGGACAGCGTTGTCGCACGTCAGCGAGAGCTGCGGTGTCGGCTTGCCGATCGCGCGGAAGAGCGACTCGGCGGCACGAATCACAAGATTGTCCCGCCCGAGGTTCAGTGACCCCTCGCCCTCGCCGGACACCCTGACACCGGAGCTCCCGGCCTCGAGCCGCACCGTGTTCCAGATGTCCAGTGCCATGCCAAGACAGTCGAACCCGGGACCCAGGTTCGCTGTCGTTGCAGGCACCCGCACTTCCGCGTAGGACAACACCCGCTCGTTCCCTCCATGGTGTTTGACTTGAGCCGCACTCACCCCTCATGTAGATCGAGGACTGCGGCAAGGCGGAGTCTACTTGCGCCGCTTGGCGAGCTCCGCCCACACGTCACGAGGCGAGACGTCGGCAGCAGCCAGCATCGTCAGCGTGTGGTAGAGCAGGTCAGCAACCTCTCCCGCCAGCGCTTCCTTCTCGCCCTGAACAGCGGCGATGGCCGACTCGCCCGCCTCCTCCACCACCTTCTGCGCAACACGGCCGACGCCGGACTGAAGCAGCTTGGCCGTGTAGCTTTCGGCGGTGGGGTTCGCCTGACGGTCCTTGATGACAGCAAACAGCTCCTCCAGTACGCCGACGTTCGCATCGCTCGCCTCGTACGAAGGATCCGTGTCCAGGTCGTTGAAGAAGCACGAAACGGCGCCCGTGTGACAGGCGGGCCCAACGGGATCGACCTTCATCAGCAGCGTGTCGCCGTCGCAATCAACGTGCAGCGACTTCACGCGCAGGTAGTTGCCGGACTCCTCGCCCTTGTGCCAGAGCGACTGTCGACTTCGGCTGTAGAACCACGCATCGCCGTCCTGCAGCGTCCGCGCCAGCGACTCCGCCGAGACGTACGCCAGCATCAGTACTTCGCCCGTCTCGTGGTGCTGCGCGATGGCGGGGATGAGGCCGTTCTCGTTGCGCTTAAGCGGCATGGGCATCGCGGTCCCTCCTTACCCGCCCACCGGCTTACCGGCCACGATGGGGAGCAGGTCTTCAAGGCTCCGTATTTCATAGTCAGGCGCAACGCGTCCATCCATCGGCGCCCCGTAGCGGTTGATCCACGCGCCGGGCATGCCCGCCACGCGTGCTCCGTAGATGTCGTCGAGCAGCGTGTCCCCCACCATGAGCGTCTCCGCCGCCGGCGTGCCAAGGCGCTCCAGCATCTGCGCGAAGATGCCCGGGTGTGGCTTGTACAACCGCGCCTCTTCTGACGACAGCACCGTGGCGAAGGCGTCCGAGAGTCCGTTGCGCTCAATGACGGGATAGAGAAAGGCGTCGTCGGCGTTGGAAAGAATGGCTATGGGCACGAGCTCCCCCAGCCTTTCGAGCGCCCCGAACGTTTCCGGGAATGCATCCCGCGTCCCAAGGTCCTCGAGGAAGTATCCCACGGCGGCGTCCGCGTCACCATCGACTTCCAGGTTGCCGAAGGACTGTATAAAAGCGTCTTGCCACACCTCGTAGTAAGTCTCGAATGGCTCCCGCGCGGTCATCGTATCCACGTCATTCCGGCGCTTCCTGAAGTCCATCTCCGCCACGGCCCAAGCGTCGTACAGCGCACTGGGATCGATTGCCAGACCCTGGTCCCTGCAAATGCGGACAAAGCAGTCCCGCCAGAGGTCTCGAGTATTCACAAATAGCGTGTCGAAGGCGTCAAACACCACTGCCTTGATGACCATGCTTGCTCCTGCCCGAATGTGGACCCTTTCCATTGTAACCCGGACAGATGTGAAGTGTGTCTCGTGTCCGCGCCGCCCCACTGTCTGGGGCAGCCGAACTCAATGCGCAACACAGGAAAGGGGGCCCGGCATTTGCCGGGCCCCCTTTCCTCCAAGGCCTTGGAAGGAAGGCCGTTCCCGCTACTTCACGGCCTTGATGTGTGGGATGTGCGTGTACGTGCCGGTGACGTTACTGGGGAAGACCCAGTCCGACACGAACTTCGGGTTCACAGTCGCCTCTGCCGGCAGCCAGAAGAGGTTCAGGTTGGCATGCGACGAGTAGATGGCCTCGCCCCACTCCTTCCATGCAACTGCCTGTTCTTCCAGGTCGAGGATCCCGCGCACCTTGGTGCCCAATACGTTGATCTCTGGCGACGTGTAGTTGTTGCTCGTCGCCCGGTACGCCCAGTTGTAGATGCGCTGGGCCACAAACGGGTAGGACGACGTCCCCACGATGTCCACGTCGTTGTACACCTCGAAGCCCCGCTCAGCGGAGCGGAACCGCGTGGGGTCGTAGGCTTCCAGCGTGACCTTTACACCCACTTCCGTCCAGTAGTTCAAGATCACGTCCACGACGTCCGCGGCGCCCGCATACGCGGTCAGTTCCTCGGAGTACGTGGTCAGCTCCAACGGGTTGCTCTCTGAGTAACCGGCTTCACTGAGCAATTGGCGCGCGACTACAGGGTCGAAACCGTACTCCTCCGGGTAGCGCGTCTCCCAGCTGGGGTCCCAGCCCAGGGTGTTCTCGTTCAGGTGCGTGTGATACATCGGGAAGCCCTTGTTGTTGAAGAACGCCTCGTTCAGCTCGTCCTTGTTGACAGCCTTGTTGAGGGCCTTGCGCACCCGCCCATCGAGGAGTCGGCTTTCCGGGTAGAGATACTGCGCGTCGGCCGCGCGGCTCCCGTCAACCATGTAGCAGCAGTTGAAGCTCATGAACGTCCGAAGTCCCTTGACGCGGCCTGCAATGTGCCTCATGCCCCTGGCGGCGGCCTGTTCTTTCAGGTCTTCCGGCAATGCGGCCATGTGAATCTCTTCGGTCAGCAACGCGGCAAGCCGAGTGGAATTCTCGTTGATGATGCGCCACTCAAATCCCGGGAATTCTGTATTGAGCTGCCAGTGGTCGTAGGGGACCTGCTCGAACTGAATATTCTGGGCCTGCTCGCGTCCGCCGAACTGGTACGGTCCTGTGCCGGCGATTGCCTCGCCCTCGAACGATGGTCGAAACTCTGGGTCGCCGCCGGCCAGGGAGTCATAGTGGTCCTTGCTCTGGATCTCCATGCCGCCCGCCGACATCTGGGAGATGATCCAGAAGAGTTCAGCCTCCGGGCTGGTCAGGTGCCAGAGCACCTCGTGGTCATTGATGATCTCAATGTGATCGGTGGCGGAGCGGAACAACGTGGTATTGCCGTGGTCGGCGTCCTCGCGTGTGACCTGCTCCCACGTGTGGACCACGTCCTGGGCCGTGAACTCGCCCTGGCCCTTGTGGAACGGCACGCCTTCCCGAAGCTGGAATCGAATCTTGTCTGAACCCTCAATGGTCCAACTTGTAGCCAGCATGGGGACGAACTGCCCGCGGTCCGGAGTGATGTCCACCAGAAACTCATACATTGGCCGCAGGGAGATGAAACCGGCGATACCACCACCTCCCAGGGGTGGCGAGGTAGTCTCCTGCGACATGTTGATGCCGAAGACCAACCGCTCGATCATGGGCATCATTGCGTCGCCGCCGCCCGACGTTGACGTGTCCGTCGTTGACGGGGCCGCGGTCGGCGCGACAGCCGGCTCGGCGGGCGCAGTCACCGGCACGGAAACGACCGCCGCGATGGGTGTTGGCGCAGCAGCCGCTTCGGTCGGCGCTGACGATTCGGTCTGAGTGGTGGTCGCTGTTGTGCTCGTGTCAGTAGTGCTTGATGTTGCCGCTGAGTCTTCGTCGTCGCCTCCGCACGCTGCGAAGCTCAACAGCGCAGCGCCAAGGGCCGCGAGCAACACTAGAGTCCATGCCGAGCGTCTACGATGAGCGCGCATACTTCACCCCCTGTTATATTCCCCATGTGTTCCCGTAATAGTACGATAGTATGCTGATAACGAAACTTGTCAACAATGTGCAGTTTGTCACAAGGAATCGAAGATAGATTGTCAAATACTGCTCATAACCTGCGGTAGATTTCACGAAGACATCAGAGTTTCGTGAGATTTGTTGCGTGCGTGCTGCTGAGCTTCCATGCGGGCGAAGTGGAGTCCCACTGCGGTAGAATACGGTGCGCACATCGTCAGAGGGAGTCCACATGAAGATCGCCGTTTGCATCAAACAGATACCCGTCATCGCCCGCGTCAGATTCGACCCGGAGACACGCACCATCGTGCGAGAGGGCGTGCCGCTGGAGGTCAATTCCTACGACCTCCTCGCAGTGTCCGCCGCCGTCAAACTCGTCGAGGAGCATGGCGGCGAGGTGACCGCGATCACGATGGGCCCGCCCCAAGCCCGCGATGCCCTCGTCCAGTGTCTCGCGCTCGGCGCTGACCGCGCGGTGCTGCTCACCGACCGCGCCTTCGCCGGCGCCGACACGCTTGCGACCGCTAGAGCTCTCGCCTTGGCCCTCAGCCGCGGCGAGTACGACCTCATCCTCTGCGGCAAGCACAGCCTGGACGCAGAGACCGGGCAGGTGGGCCCGGAGGTGGCGGAGATGCTGGCCATCCCGCAGGTCACCAGCGTTTCTGGCTTGAGCTTCGACGCGGCCCGCAATGTCATTTCGGCGCGCCGTGAGACCGATGACGGCCTCGAGACAGTGGAATCCCATTTGCCCGTCCTGCTGGCCTGTGGCGACGGCATCGCGGAAGAGGCGTGGCCCGGTCCCGAGCAGCTGGAGGCTGCGAAGGAGAAGCAGATTGAGGAAGTCACCGCCACGGACCTGTCGCAGGATACTTCCATCTTCGGCTTCGCCGGCTCACCAACATGGGTCGACGCGATCGAGAGCTTCGAGAGTACCCGCCAGCCGGAGGTCTTTGACGATGAGGACGTGCAGGTCAACGTGAACCGGCTTGTCGAGGCGCTTGAAGGCCGTGGCCTCTTTTCCGGCTGGGGTGCGGCTGCTGAGGGCGAGAAGGCGGGTCAGGCCCGCTTCCCCAAGAACCCCTACGACGCCATATGGGTCATCGCCGAGCAGGATGCTGAAGGCGCGTTGCGGCCTGTCACTTTTGAGCTGCTGGGCGTCGCCGGCAAGCTGGCCGCCCAGTCCGACCGAGCTGTCGCCGCGGTGCTCATCGGCAGCGATGTCGAGCGGCACGTCCCGGAGCTTGCCGCCCATGGTGCCGACCTTGTCTTCATCGCGGACCACCCAGGGCTGGCGCAGTACGCCACGCTCACGTACACACGCGTGCTGGCCGACGCCGTCGCGGTCAAGCGTCCCTTCGCCCTGCTGCTGCCGGCCACGGTGAACGGCCGTGACCTCGCGGCGCGGCTGGCAGCGCGGCTGGGACTCGGCCTCACCGGCGACTGCATCGACCTCGCCATCAACAGCGAGGGACAACTGGTGCAGTACAAGCCTGCATTCGGCGGCAACATCGTCTCGCCCATCCTCTCGCGCACGACGCCGCAGATGGCGACCGTCCGCCCCGGCATGCTCGCCCGCGCCCCGCGCGATGACTCGCGCACAGCGGTCACGGACGGACTCGAGATAGCAGCCGCCGCGCTTGAAGACCCGGTCTCGGTTGTCTCTGTGAAGAACGAGGTCGGCGGCGAGGGCGCCCGCCTGTACGACGCCGACATCGTCGTTGGCATAGGCATGGGTGTCGGCGAGCCCGAAAACTATGGGCCCGTCTACGAGCTTGCAGACGCTCTGGGCGCCGCCGTCGCCGCCACCCGGAACGTGACCGACCTTGGCTGGATTCCCAAGCAGCAGCAGGTCGGCATTACCGGAAAGGCCATCTCGCCCAAGCTATACGTAGCGGTGGGCGTGAGCGGCAACCTCAATCACATGGTCGGCGTCCTCCGTGCCGGCATCGTCGTCGCGATCAATCAGCGCGCCCGCGCTTTCATCTTTCGCTCTTGCGACTACGGCATCGTCGGCGACGCGGCCGAGGTTGTCCCGGCCCTCACGGCAGCGCTCCGCGACGCCGGGGCGCGGGCCGGCGCGTAGGAGGCGTGACAGTGGCGGGCGAGATCAAGGTCGGACTCCACATCCCCGCGGCGTCGGACGGTCCGCTGCCCTCGAAGGCGCAGTACATCGAGTTCTTCCGGCACGCCGAGCGCCTCGGCTTCCACGGCTTGTGGACGGAGGATCGCATCTTCCACAACGCCAACCTGCTTGAGCCGCTGACTCTCCTCACCCTCGCCGCCAGCGCGACAGAGCGAATGGTTCTCGGCACAGCCGTGCTGCTGCTGTCCATGCGGAACGCCCCCGAGCTGGCGCGACGGCTGTCTTCCCTCGACTACCTCTCCGGAGGACGCGTGGAGCTAGGCATCTCATTGGGAGGGAGACCGGGAGAATACCCGGGACTGGGGATGCAGCAGTCCGAGCGAGTGCCACGCCTTCGAGAGAACATGCTCGTCCTGCGCGCACTGCTCCGCGGCGAGCCGGTGTCGCATGAAGGACGCTTCTACGACCTGGACGACGCCGTAGTCCGCCCCGCCGCCGTGCGCGAGGGCGGCATCCCCCTCTACATGGGCGGCCACGTCGAACCGGTGTTGCGAAGAACAGGGGAGCTCGCCGACGGCTGGATCGGCGGCCCATTCACGCCTCCAGTGGGCTACGAGGCGTGCTGGCAAAGTGTGTTGGAGCACGCCCGCAGCTTTGGCCGTGACCCTGAGCAACTGGAGGCGGGGAAACTCATCTACGTCGCAGTGGACGACGACCGTGACCGCGCGTTGGCGGCGCTGATCCCATTCCTCAACGCCTACTACGGCCCGGCAAGAGACCCCAAGACATTCGCAGTGTACGGTCCGGCGGAAGAGGTAGCTTCCAAACTGCAGGAGTTCGTAGACGTCGGCACGAGGACATTCATGCTTGGCGTGCCGTCGCTGGACGTGGAGCACCTTGAGCGCATCGCGGCGGACGTTGTGCCGCGACTTCGAGAGACGCCGTAGCCCCTACGCCGCTCGGGGCAGGTCCACCGTGTCGCCTGCGGAGGTGAGGAGCACTGGCTGCTTCTTGCCTTCCACCACCTCGGCGTCCACCAGGCAGCGGTTCACCCCTTGCAGCGACGGCAGCTCGTACATGACGTCGAGCAGCGTCCGCTCGATGATGGTCCGGAGGCCGCGCGCGCCGGTCTTGTGGGTCATCGCCTCCTCCGCGGCGGCCTCGAGCGCGTCGATCTGGAAGACCAGCTCCACGTTGTCCAACGAGAAGAGGTGTTGGTACTGCTTGACCACGGCGTTCTTCGGCTCCGTGAGCACCCGGACCAGGTCGCCCTTCGTCAGCGGGTCCAGGGACACCACGACGGGGAAGCGGCCCACCAGCTCCGGAATGAAGCCGTATTGCAGCAGGTCGTCGCTGTTGACCTGCTGCATGATGCTCTCGGGCTCGTCGCTGTCGATGTGGCTCCGGCCGTCCCGGACCAGGCCGATGCTGCGCCGGTCCTTCAGCACGCGCTTTTCGACCACTTGCTCCAGGCCGTCGAACGCGCCCCCGCACACGAAGAGGATGTTGTCCGTCCTGAACTGCAGGAACTCTTGGTGCGGATGCTTGCGGCCGCCGTTCGGGGGAATGGCCGCCTGCGTGCCCTCGATGATCTTCAACAGTCCCTGCTGCACACCCTCGCCGGAAACGTCGCGCGTTATCGAGGGATTGGGGCTCTTGCGGGCGATCTTGTCGATCTCGTCGATGTACAGGATGCCGTGTTCGGCGCGGCTCAGGTCCCAGTCCGCCGCCTGGATGAGGCGGAGCAGGATGTGCTCCACGTCCTCGCCGACGTAGCCCGCCTCGGTCAACGAGGTTGCGTCGGCAATGGCGGAGGGAACGTCAAGGATCTTTGCGAGAGTCTGTGCCAGGAGGGTCTTGCCGCTGCCGGTGGGACCGATGAGGAGGATGTTGCTCTTCTGGAGCTCCACGTTGCTGAAATTGTCGGCGGCATTCCATATTCGCTTGAAATGGTTGTAGACGGCGACGCTGAGTACCTTCTTGGCATGCTCCTGCCCGACAACGTACTCGTCCAGCTTCTCGTAGATGACTCTCGGCGGCAGGAATTCGGCACGGCTGGAGGCGACGGGAGCTTGCGCTGCATCCTCTCCGGAGGACGCCTCGGTCGCGGCGTAGTCGCCCATGATCTGCTGGCATAGCACGACGCACTCGTCGCAGATGAAGACCTTGCCGGGTCCCGCAACCAGACGCTTTACCTGCCCCTGTGGTTTCCCGCAGAACGAGCAGGTGTAGTCGATGCCGCCCTTGCCCTTGCCGGCCATTCCGCCCTCTCCCTAGCTGCCCGCGACAGCCGGCTGCTCTCTGGTCAGCACTTCATCAATAAGGCCGTACTCCACCGCCTGCTCCGCGGTCAGGTAGAAGTCGCGGTCCGTGTCCCTTGCCACCTGCTCGTAGGGCTGTCCGGTCTGCTCGGAGATGATCACCCGGATCTTGTCCTGCAACCGCAGGATCTCCCTTGCGGCAATCTCGATGTCCGTCGCCTGGCCCTGCGCGCCGCCCAGTGGCTGGTGCATGTGGATCGTTGAGTTGGCGAGGCTGTAGCGCTTCCCCTTGGCGCCCGAGCACAGCAGCACAGTGCCCATGCTCGCGGCCAGGCCGACGCAGATGGTCGACACGTCAGGAGCGATGAGGTTCATGGTATCCAGGATCGCCAGTCCGGACGTGACCACGCCGCCGGGAGAGTTGATGTACAGGTTGATGTCCTTCTCCGGGTCCTCCCGTTCCAGGTAGAGCATCTCCGCGACGATGAGGTTGGCGACATAGTCATTGATGCCCGTGCCCAGGAAGATGATGCGTTCCCGCAGGAGGAGTGAGTAGATGTCGAAACCTCTTTCGCCGCGGGCGCCGGTCTCGATGACTGTGGGGATGATGCCCTGCGGAGGCGGGCCGAGCAGCTTACCAGCCGCACTGACAAGCTCCGCCTCGCTGTGTATGTTCCTGCGTGCCATTGACGTTCCTCCTGCGTCCTATTGCGTCCGTATTATCCAGCAGGCCAACCGAATTAGGTGGCCTGTTCAGTGGATTCCTCTGTTTGCCCGGACTCCTCAACGGAGTCCGCCGACTCCTCAACGGAGACCTCAGTCGGCTCGGCCTCGTTCGACGGCTCCACGACGGCTTCGCCCTTCGCTATGTCGACGAGGCGCTGCACCGTGCGGCGCGACCGGATCGAGCGGGCGACGGAGTCACGGTTTTCCTGGCTCATGAAGAGATCCCGCACCTGATCACCCTGCTCCCCAGCGCGGGTCGCCATCTCCTCAATCTCCGCCTCGACGTCCTCGTCTGTCGGGTCGATGCCCTCCTTCTCGGCCACCTGCGTCAGCAGGTACGAGCGCCGGAGCTGCTCCTCCACCGTGACGCGGGTCTCCTCCCTGAGGTCATCTTCCGACTTCTTCATGATGTCCATGTACTCTTCGAGCGAGATGGCCCGCCCGATGCGCCTGCCAATGGTGTCCTGGATCTCCTGCAGGTGGTTGTCGATGGCGCGCTCGATCATGATGGGCGGAAGTTCAACCGAGCCGGCGCTCACCAGCTCCGTCATGACGGCGTCTTCGTACTTGTGCTCGTCCTCGTGGTCCAACTCATCCTGCAGCTGCTGCCGTAGGTGGTCCTTGAGAGCGTCCAACGAGTCGTATCCGTCGTCCACGCTCTTGGCGAACTCATCGTCCAATTCCGGCAGGACCTGGGCTTTGATCTCCTTGGCTGAGATGCTGAAAGTGCAAGCCTTGCCAGCCAAATTCTCGTTGAAGTAGTCGTCGGGAAAGGGAAGCTCAAACTCGCGGTCCTCGCCGGCGGTGATGCCGGTCAGTGCTTCGCCGAAGCCGGCGATGGGCGCCTCTGGGTCGAGGACGAAGGCCGCATCCTCCTGCTCCACGATGGTCTCGCCGTCCACAACTCCCTTGAAAGTCATAGTGACGTCGTCGCCCATCTCCGCGGCCCGTTCGACGGGCTCCCAGACGGCCTCCTTGCGTCGCGCCTCCTCCAGCGCCTCCGCAATCTGCTCGTCGGTGACGGCGGGCGGCTCCCAGGGTACGCGCAGGGAAACGTAGTTGCCGGTGTCCACGAGCGGAGTGAGGGGAACGGTCGCTTTGATGGTGACCGGCTCGGTCTCTACGAGTTCGACGTCTGGTTGTGCGCCGGCCTCGATGTCCTCTTGCTCTATGGCCTTGGCTGTGATCTCCGGCACCATGAAGTCCAACGCCTCATTGAGGAGCGACTCCCGCCCGACCATCCGCTCCACGACTCGGCGGGGGGCCTTGCCCGGGCGGAAGCCGGGCACCTTGACCTTTTGAACGACGCGCTGGTACGCGCGTTGCAGGTAGCTTTCTACATCCGCCTCTTCCATCTCAATATTGAGCACAGTTTGGCGGACGGCGTCTTCTTCACGGGTAATCTTCAACGGCAGCCTCACGGGAGGGTTCCCTCAATTATAGCATAGGGAAGGGTGCGGGCAATCGTGGCGGGCGATTGAGGTGGTCTAGCCGAGGAAGATGGACAGGCCGGCGTGAGGGAAGAAGACCTCCATCTCCCCTTTCATCTGGTCCTCTACGGCAACGGCGTAGGCCGCGCGTCCTTCGTCACTGGGAGGGTGCGCACAGGCCACCCCCGCCTGCGTCTGCGGGCAGAGGTGGTTGCCGGTCTGACCGTCCCAGAACGCGACAAACTTGAACGGATAGTAGAGCGTCTCAGCTATCACCCGCAGGTCGCCGATGATCTCCGTTCCCCGGTACTCCGCGGGCCCGTCGAGGTTAACTGCAATGCGAGCAAGGGTGTCAGTTCGAGCGCCGGAGGGCCCTGCGTCTGCCATGTGAATATCACTCCCTGCCCCGGAGGGCGCCCCAGAGTCCGGCGGCGAATACGACCGCTCCCCCGATCATGGCAATCCATCCAACAAGGTTCAGCAGCCACTCCGCTACCGGCGAAATGAGGAACAGCCCAAAGGCGAAAATGACTATTCCCAGCGCAATCCTGCTGCCTGTGCTGAGCGTGGCGCGGTAGAACCTGTATCGTGGGTCGAACATGGTCGCCGCTCCGTCCTTCAAGACCTCAGCCGCGGCATCGGAAGTGTGGGGAGAGGGCACATAAGCCCTTCACGTCATTGAAATTTTAGTGTAGGAACGGCGTTGGGGCGTGTCAACGCGCGGGTTTGGCCCATCCCCTATCAATCGCTGGACAAGGCCATTACAATGTGGATGGTTGAAAAGCTCCCATCCATGACCGTAATGGCGCTTGTCAACCAGGGTGACCGAGACAAGGCGTAGGTCTGAGGTGTGCAGATGACCGAATCCCGATTTTCGTACGCCCCCTTTGCGGCGCAGGGGTTCTACCAGGTGGTCAATCGGCAGTTGGTGGACATGGTTGACTTCCGGCCCGGGCAGAAGATCGTTGACCTTGCCTGTGGCACCGGTGCCGTGACCCGCCTCATCGTCGATCGCATCAAGGGCGCCCGCGACAGCCTCGTCATCGGCATCGATATGTCCGCATCCGCCATCAAGGAGGCCATGGCGCAGCTCGGCTCCGCCCGTGACGTGGCGCTCGAGTTCATTCACAGCCGCGCCGAACACCTCTCCACGATTGTCAAGAACCCCGTCGACGGCGTGGTCTTCTGCAACGGCATCCACATGGTGCCCGATAAGCAGACGCTCGTGGCCGAAGTCGCGTCGACGCTGCGGCCCGGCGGAACCTTTGCCTTCAACACCACCTTCTTCCAGGGCAGCGTCCCGCCCGAGTCCGAGCAGTTCTACCGCCGTTGGATGTCCAAGTCGCTCCGCTCCCTCAAGTCCAACTATGGCATGTTCCCGAAGGCGGACAAGGTCGCGGCGCGTGTGCAGCTCACTCCCGAAGAGTACGAGGAGTTGCTCCTGAAGAACGGCTTCTCCGTGGCACGAACCCACCTCTGCCCCGCACCCATGGACTTGGCCGGCTTCCTCGCCATCAGCCAGTACGAGGCTTTCATCGAGGGCGCCATGCCCGGCATCCCGCTCGAGTATGGCTCGGAGGCGCTGAAGGCCGGCGCCCGTCAGGCCTTTGAGGAACTCCAACTCGACAAGGTCCCCCGCAACTGGCTGACGGTGATTGCTACACGCAAATAGCTTGAACTACGCTTGAACGAAAAGGGCCCCTCATTTGAGGGGCCCTTTCTCATTTGCATGTTGCGTATGTGTTTGAATGAAGTCCCTAACTTGGCGGCTTCTCCAAATAGTCCTGGTGCCGTTGTATCGTGTACTGCAGCCCGCCGCCCTGCACCGCCTCCAGCGCCGTGCGCGCAGTGTCCAGCGACGTGAAGCACGGGATCCGCCGCTCAACCGCCGCCCGCCGGATGTAGAAGCCGTCGCGCATCGGCGCCTCCTCGCTCCCGGAGAGCGTGTTGACGACGGCGTCCACCATGCCCTGCTGCACGACGTCCACGACGTTGGGGCTCCCCTCCCACAGCTTGGACACCTCCACGACATTGGAGTAACCCAGGTTCCGAATGAGATTCGCCGTCCCCTCCGTCGCATACAACCGGTGCCCGGCGTTGGCGAGTGAGGCGATCAGGCCCTTTGCCTCACTCTTGTCCTTGTCGGAGATGCTGAGCAGCACCGGGCACGAAGGCCTCAGCGCCATGTTGGACGCGATGAGTGCCTTCGCCATCGCCGCGGAGTAGTTGTAGTCGACGCCCATGACCTCGCCCGTCGACTTCATCTCCGGCCCCAGGTGAGTGTCGACGCCCGCCAGCTTCGACATCGAGAAGACGGGTGCCTTGACCGCAACCAATGACTGTCGAGGCCAAAAGCCGGTCTCGTAACCCAGCTCCTTCAGCGTGCGCCCGAGCATAACCTTGGTGGCGAGCTGCACCATCGGCACACCCGTGACCTTGCTGATGAAGGGGATGGTGCGGCTGGCCCGCGGGTTGACTTCCAGCACGTAGACGTCGGCCGCGTGCGTTCCGCGAGGGTCCCCGGGGCTCCGGTAGTGGCCGCCGCCCATGACCACGAACTGGATGTTCATCAGTCCCTTGACACCCAGCCCCCGCGCGATGCGCACCGTGTAGTCCACCAGGACGTCCACCTCTTCGGTGGTCATGGTGATGCCGGGGTAGATGGCCATCGAATCGCCGCTGTGCACGCCCGCGCGCTCCACGTGCTCCATGATGCCCGGGATGACGACGGTCTCTCCGTCGCACACGGCGTCAACCTCGCACTCCTTGCCCTCCAGGTACTTGTCGACCAGTATCGGTTTGTCCGGGCTCGCCTCGACCCCGGCAGCGAAATAGCCGACCAGTTCGTCAGGGGCTTGCACGATCTGCATCGCCCGCCCGCCAAGCACGTAGCTGGGACGCACCAGCACCGGGTAGCCGATGTTCTCCGCCACCTGCAGCGCCTCCTCGATGGTGGTGATGCCGGTCCCCGGCGGCTGCGGCACCCCGATGCCCGCCATGAACTCCTCGAACCGCCGCCTGTCCGACGCGATGTCGATGGCCTCCGCCGTCGAGCCGAGGATGGGCAGTCCCACCCGGTCCAGCGATTGCGAGAGGTTGATGGCCGTCTGCCCGCCGAACTGCACCACGGACGCCGGCAGGTCGCCCGCGTCGCCGCCCTCGTTCTCGATGACGTCGCGCACGCTCTCCTCGTCCAGCGGCTCAAAGTAGAGGCGTTGGCTGGTGTCGAAGTCTGTGGACACGGTCTCCGGGTTGGAGTTGACCATGATGCTCTGCAACCCCTCTTCCTGGAGCGCCCACGCAGCGTGAACCGAGCAGTAGTCGAACTCTATGCCCTGGCCAATGCGAATCGGCCCGCTGCCGATGACCACCGCGCGTTCGCCTGCCAGCGGGATCGCCTCGTTCTCTTCCTCGTACGTGCTGTAGTAGTACGGCGTGACCGCCTCGAACTCGGCCGCGCACGTGTCCACCATCTTGAAGACAGGTCTGATGCCCATCGACTGCCGCAGGGCGCGCACGCGCTCCGGCAGCCCCTCCGCGATGCCGAAGGCCGCGATCTGCCTGTCGGAGAACCCGAGGCGCTTGGCGTCCCACAGCAGCTCTCGCGTCGGCTGCGTCGCCTCCAGCAGCCGCCGCTCCATGTCGACGATGCGCTCCATCGCCTGCAGGAACCACCCGTCGACGTGAGTGTGCGCCAAGAGTTCGGCGGGCGTCGCCCCACGGCGCAGCGCCGCCATCAGCGCCCAGATCCGCAGGTCCGTCGCCGGGAACAGCGGGAGCTCGCGCCAGTCGTCCAGTCCGCGCCACTCCTGCGCCTCCCAGAGCATCGATTGCCCGCTGATTTCAAGCGAGCGGACAGCCTTGGAGAAAGCGGCTTCAAAGGAGCGGTCGATGGCCATGACCTCGCCCGTCGCCTTCATCTGCGTGTTGATGCCGCGGTCCCCGGTCGGGAATTTGTCGAACGGCCACCGCGGTATCTTCACCACGCAGTAGTCCAGCGCCGGCTCGAAGGCCGCGACGGTCTTCTGTGTGACGGCGTTCGGGATCTCGTCGAGCCTGCGACCGACAGCGATCTTCGCCGCCACCCGCGCGATGGGGTATCCCGTCGCTTTCGATGCCAGCGCCGACGAACGGCTCACGCGTGGGTTCACCTCGATGACGTAGTATTCCAGGTTGCTCTTGGGCCGGGCCGCCTCCGGCAGTGCAGCCGCGACGTCCGGGTGCGGCGCCAGCGCAAGCTGTACGTTGCAACCGCCCTCGATGCCCAGCGCGCGGATAATCTTCAGGCTCGCGCTGCGGAGGAGTTGGTACTCCTTGTCGTTGAGCGTCTGAGACGGCGCCACAACGATGCTGTCGCCCGTGTGAACGCCCATCGGGTCCAGGTTCTCCATGTTGCAGACCGTGATGCAGGTGTCGTTGGCGTCCCGCATCACCTCGTATTCGACTTCCTTCCAGCCCTCCAGCGAGCGCTCCAGCAGCACCTGGTTGATCGGGCTCGCGGCAATCCCCGCGCGCACCGACTCCTCGAACTCCTCCTCCGTCCGCACCACGCCGCCGCCGGTGCCGCCGAGGGTGTAGGCGGGGCGGATGACCAGCGGCAACCCCAGCCGTCCCTTGACCTCGAGCGCCTCCTCGATTGTCGTCACCGTCTCGCTCGGCGGCGTCGGCTCGCCGATGTCCAGCAGCAGTTGCCGGAACAGCTCCCGGTCCTCGGCGTGCTGGATTGCGTCCAGCGGCGTCCCCAGCAGCCGCACGTTGTACTTCTCGAGGATCCCCTGCTCCGCGAGCTGCACCGCCAGGTTCAGCCCCGTCTGCCCGCCCAGCGTCGGCAGAACGCCGTCCGGCCGCTCCCGCGCGATGATCCGCTCGACCGCCTCAGGCGTCAGCGGCTCGATGTGCACGATGTCCGCGATGCCCTCGTCCGTCATGATCGTCGCCGGGTTGGAGTTGACGAGCACCGTTGTCACGCCTTCCTCCCGCAGCGCCTTGCACGCCTGCGCTCCGGCGTAGTCGAACTCGGCCGCCTGCCCAATCACGATCGGCCCGCTGCCTATGACGAGGACCTTCTGTGGCTTCTCGGTCATCCGTTGTCCTTCCGTCGCGCCGCGACGTCCCGCCCCGGCGTCGAAGTCTAGTCGTTGCCTAGGTGCGCCCGTCCCACACCATGCGCAGGAAGGCGTCGAACAGGTACTCGTTATCGCGCGGCCCCGGCGACGCCTCCGAGTGGTATTGGATGGTGATGACGGGCGCCGAACGGTGCCGCAGCCCCTCCACCGTCCCGTCGTTCAAGCTCACGTGCGTGATTTCGAGCTCCGACGGCAGCCCGTCGGCGTCGACGGCGAAGCCGTGGTTCTGCGCCGTGATGTGGACGGCGTCCGTGTGGAGCTCCTTCACCGGGTGGTTCGCCCCTCGGTGTCCAAACTTCAGCTTGTACGTCCTGCCGCCGAGCGCCCGCGCGACCACCTGATGACCAAGGCAGATCCCCATGATCGGCGTCCTGCCGATGAGCGCCCGCGCCGTCTCGACGCCATAATCGAGGTGCACCGGGTCGCCCGGCCCCGGCGACAGCAGCACCCCGTCCGGCCGCAACCCCAGGATCTCCTCCGCCGTCGCGCCCGGCGGCGCTCCGATGACCTCGCACCCGTTCCGCTCGAGGATGCGCATGATGTTGTACTTCACGCCGTAGTCCGTCACCACTATGCGCTTGCGGTCGCCGTGTTCCTGCCCCTCGAAGGTACGGCTGCCGCCCTCCCACGCGAATAGCGCATTCGTGGACACCTGCTGCACCAGGTCGATGGCCTCGTAGCGCGGCCCCTGCCGCAGGTGCGCCAGCGCTTCTTCCGGCGAAACGTCGACGGCGACCGCCCCCATCATCACGCCGCTCACCCGCAACCGCCGCGTCAGCGCCCGCGTGTCGATGCCGCTCACGCCGGGAATGTCTTGCGAGTGCAGGTAGTCGTGCAGCGTGCGGTCGCTGAGCGCGTGGCTAGGCGTCGACGAGGGCCCGCGCACGATGAACGCCGCCGCCTGTATGCGCCTCGACTCCACGTCGCCTTCATTGATGCCGTAGTTCCCCTGCAACGGGTACGTCGGCACGACGATCTGCCCCGCGAACGACGGGTCCGTGAGCATCTCCTGGTAGCCGGTCATGGCGGTCGTGAATACAACTTCGCCGTAGACCGTCACCGGCGCGCCGAACGACTCGCCGCGGTAGACGGTGCCGTCCTCCAGCACCACGAATGCGGGTGTGGTCATGGGCGCCCTGCCCGGAGAGGACAGCTACTTGCCATCGGCTTCTCCCGTGTCGCCGGCCAGCGCGTCGTGTACGAGGCGTCCGCCGACGATTGTCTTGATCACCCGGCCCTGAAGGGTGATGCCCTCCAGCGGCGTGTTCCGTCCCTTCGACGCAAACCCCGACGTGTCGACCGCCCACTCGGCATCCGGGTCCAGCAATGTGACGTCACCGGCGGCCCCCGGCTGCAGCGTGCCGAGCAACGGCAGCCCCGATGCCTCGGCCGCCTCTGCCGTGTCCGCCCCGAGCACTCGTGCAGGGCCCGTCGTCATCCGCGCAATGAGTGTCGGCAGGTCCAGGTCGCCCCGGTCCACCAGCGAGTAGCACAGCCCGAAGGCCGTCTCGAGCCCCGAGATGCCAAAGGCCGCCTCCTGCATGGTGCAGGACTTGTCCGTCGCTGTGTGTGGTGCGTGGTCGGTTGCGATGGCGTCGATAATGCCGTCCCTGAGTCCCTCCACCAGCGCGAGCGTGTCGTCCTCGGTGCGGAGTGGCGGGTTGACCTTCGCGCGCGTGTCGTACGCTGTCCGCGTTAGCGGCCCGTACGGATCAGGCGCGGTGAGCTCGCCGACTCCCCCCTCGATCCCGCCCAGCGCCCACTCCTCAGTCAGAAGCAGGTGGTGTGGCGTCACCTCCGAAGTGACGTTTGCCTTGCCCGCGGCCTTGGCCTGCCGCAGCATTGCGATCGTGCCCTCGGTGCTGCTGTGCGCGATGTGCAGCTTCCCGCCCGTAAGCCCCGCAAGCTCGATGTCCCGCGCCACCATCGTCTCCTCGGCTGCGGCCGGTTGCCCCGGCAGGCCCAAACGGCTGGCAACCCATCCCTCGTGCAGGACCCCGTCCTTGGCCAGCGAGGGTTCCTCGCAGTGGTTGATGACGGGCAGCCCGGTGATCGTGCTGTAGGTGAGCGCGTTCCGCATGAGCGTCGGGTCCGCCACCGGCGCCCCGTCGTCGCTGAACCCGATCGCCCCGGCCTCCGCCATCTCGCCCATGTCGGCCAGCTCCTTGCCGGCCCGGCCTCTCGATACGCACCCGATCGGCAGCACGCGGGCAAGCCCCGCCTGCTCGGCGGCCTCCATCACGTGCCGGATGACCGCCGCGTTGTCCATGGCCGGCTCGGTGTTCGGCATGGCGCAGACGGTCGTGACCCCGCCCCGAACGGCGGCGAGCGCACCCGTCGCGATCGTCTCCTTGTCCTCCTGCCCCGGCTCCCGCAGGTGCACGTGCAGGTCGATGAACCCCGGCGTCACCACCAGCCCTGTCGCGTCGACAACGGGGCAGTCCACCGGCCCGCCGACGACGGGACCCGCCGACACGACCACACCGTCGGCGATTAGCACGTCGCCCACGGTATCGAGGCCCTGCGCGGGGTCGATGATCCTGCCTCCGGTGACCAGTATCGCGTCAGTCATGGTCCCCTCCGTGCGGCGCGGCAAGGATGAGCAGCAGCGCCATCCGTACGGCGAGCCCGTTCGTAACCTGCTCCTCGATGGCGGACGCGGCGCCGTGGGCCACCTCCGGGCTGATTTCCACGCCCTCGTTCATCGGCCCGGGGTGCATGACCACCGCCTGTGGGCAGTGCCGGGATAGCCGTTCCTGGTTCACCTGCCACAAGCGGGCGTACTCGCGGACGCTCGGCAGCAGCCCTGCGGCCATCCGCTCCTTCTGGAGTCGCAGCGGCATCACCACGTCGGCCCCGTCGAGCGCCCGTTCAATGTCCGTCTCCACCTCTACCTCGGCGAAGGGGTGCCCGTCATCAACGTGTCGTCGATTGAGCAAGTCCCATGGCATGAGGGTCGGTGGGCCGCACAACACTGGCGTCGCCCCCATCTTGCAGAGCCCCCAAAGGTCGGACCGCGCGACGCGGCTGTGGGAGATGTCGCCCACGATGACAACCCGCTTCCCTTCCAGCCCTCCGAGCCTTTCCTGGATTGTGAACATATCGAGGAGTGCCTGGGTCGGGTGAGCGTGCGCGCCGTCGCCCGCGTTGATGACCGCCGTGCGGTCGAGCGACTTGGCCGCCAGGTACGGCGCGCCCGAGTGGCTGTGCCGCATCACCAGCACGTCCGCCGATGCGGCCTGCAGGGTGAGCGCCGTGTCCACGAGCGATTCGCCCTTCTCCGTGCTGCTGCCGTTGGATGAGAGGTTGATGACGTCGGCCGAGAGCAGCTTCCCCGCCGTCTCGAATGACACCCGCGTGCGGGTGCTCGGCTCGCTGAACAGCGTCATGATGGTCCGGCCCCGCAGCGTCGGCGCCTTCTTGACCTCACGCCTCAGCATCGCCTTCATCGCCTTGGCTGACCGGAGCACAGTCGTGATCTCCTCCGGCGAGACCGCGTCCAGGTCTAGCAGGTGGCGCTGCCGCCACACGGCCGGCGGCGCCGACTCGGCAATCTGCGTCGCGACGGGCGCAACCGCCGTCTGCTCTCGTCGCGCAGGTCTGATGCTCGTCATGGCCTACCTCCCAGGCGCCTGCAAGGGCGCCCCTTCACGCCGAAGGATGACCACCTCATCCACGCCGTCCGTCTCGACCAGCCGCACGCGAATGTCCTCCGAAAGCGAGCTCGGGATGTTCTTGCCCACGTAGTCAGCCCGTATCGGCAGGTCCCGGTGCCCCCGGTCGATGAGCGCGGCCAGTTGCACCTTGTTGGGCCGCCCAATGTCCATCACGGCGTCCATCGCCGCCCGCACCGTCCGCCCCGTGAAGAGCACGTCGTCGACGAGCACCACACGCCGGTCCGTGACCGAGACCGGCAGGTCCGTCGCTTCGAGCGGCAGCAGCCCCCGCAGGTGGACGTCGTCGCGGTACAGCGTCACGTCCAGCGACCCGACGGGCGTAGGCTCCCCTTCGATGGCCGACACCAGCTCGCCGAGCCGCTGCGCCAGCGGCACCCCGCGTGTGCGGACGCCCACCAGCACCAAGTCCCGTGCGCCGCCGTTGCGCTCGAGTATCTCGTGCGCAATGCGGTTCAGCGCGCGGCGCATCTGCTCAGCGGTCAGGATGGACTTTTCCCCGGATTCGGGCACAGCTACACCCTCGGCTAAGGTTCTGCGGGCAGCGTGGGGCGAGGCAAGAAAATACCCCTTGCTACGTGCGGCAAGGGGCTCGCGCGGATATGGCCCATGGTATGACTCACACACACCATCGCCACGGAGTGGAGCGCCTTGCCAGCCTCACAGGGCTGCCCTTAAAGGCCCCTCCCCTTTCGGGGAGCCACCCAACGATGTTCCATCAAGCGTAGCACCGAGGGTGCCTTCGGAGCAAGTGAAGAATGCCGGAGAAATCTCTGATTTTGGTTCTGTTGCCTTTCGCGGGATAGCCTGCGCCATGCCCCGCCGCCGTTCGTGGCGGGCCTGTCGAACTACGCCCCGACTCTGGATTCCGGCCCTCGCGGGACCATGACACCACCCCCTTGCGCTCGGCCTTCTCCCCTCGTTACATTCTTGTCATGAACAGCGAAAGCAGGGCGGCACGGGATGCGCCGGCACAGTCCTCGACAGGCGCACGTTTGCGCCCCGTTCAGATACGAATTGTTTCCCAGATAAGGGGTGCGTTGTCGTAGCTGCAGACACCCTTAACAGCTACGAATTGATATCCGGAAACAATTCTGAAACCCCCGCAGCTACAGCGAGGCGCGGAAGAGCAGGTCCGTGGACAGGCCCCTGGCAGGGCGGCAAAGAGAGAGCGGCCCACGGGCGGTGTAGCGCTCCCCCGCCAAATGCAACAGAGCCCTGATCGTAGGACGTTCCCCAGTCTGAGGCATGAACCCTCTCTGGTACGCCGTTTGGGGTCCGGCTTCCCGTTGGACTGTCGGATGCGGGATGGTATCATGGCTGCAGCCATGACTATGAACCAACGCCCCATGCTCATCACGGTCATCGGCGGCAGCGCCGCCGCACCCCCTGCATTGGAAGACGCCTATCAGGTCGGGTTGGAGCTTGCCCGCCGTGGCGCCGTCGTCATTTGCGGCGGGCTGACCGGCGTCATGGAGGCCGTCTGCAAGGGCGCCAAGGACGGCGGCGGCACCACCATCGGCATTCTCCCTGGCCACATCCCCGACGATGCCAACTCCTACGTCGACTACCCCATCGCCACCGGCATGGGCTACATGCGCAACGCCATCGTCGCCAAGGCCGGCCGCGCCGTCATCGCCATCGACGGCGCTTACGGCACGCTCTCCGAGATCGGCCACGCCCTCGGCGAGGGCGCGACGGTCATCGGCCTCAACACTTGGCACATGAGCGTCGACGGCGTCGAGGACACCGCCATCATTCGTGCCGATTCCCCCGTCGACGCCGTCGACAAGGCGATAGCCGTCGCGACGACGAAGCAGGCGGCAGTATGACAGCGACGATTAGCGACGTCCGCGCACGAGAAGTCCTCGACTCCCGGGGCAACCCCACGGTCGAGGTCGACGTTCGCCTCTCCGACGGCGCATTCGGCCGCGCCGCCGTCCCCTCGGGCGCCAGCACCGGCCAGTACGAGGCCGTCGAGCTCCGCGACGGCGACGCCTCCCGGTTCGGCGGCGCGGGCGTTCGCACCGCCGTCGAGAACGTAGACCGCCGCCTCGCCCTCGCCGTGACGGGCCTTCCCGCCCACGACCAGGACACCGTAGACCACCGGCTGCTCGACGCTGACGGGACCCCCGACAAGTCGGAGATGGGAGCCAACGCAATCCTCGGCGTCTCCCTCGCCGTAGCCCACGCCGCCGCAGCCTCGAGCGGCGTCCCCCTCTACCGCCACCTCGGCGAAGGGGTGACCCTGCCCGTGCCGATGCTCAACATCCTCAACGGCGGCAAGCACGCCCAGGACTCCACAGACATCCAGGAGTTCATGGTCGCCCCCGCCGGCATTGACCGCTTCTCCGACGCCCTCCGCGCCGGCGCCGAGGTCTACCAGGCGCTCAAGCGCCTCCTCCGCAACGGCGGCCACGGCGCCAACGTCGGCGACGAGGGCGGCTTCGCTCCGTCGTCGCTCACCAATCGCCAGGCGCTCGAGGTGGTCCACGAAGCTATCTCCGCGGCCGGCTACCGCCCCGGCATCGACATCTTCCTCGCCCTGGACCCCGCGGCGTCCGAGTTCTACCACGACGGCAAGTACGTGCTGGCGCGCGAGGGCGCGTCTCTTAGCTCGGAGGAGATGGTTGCCTTCTGGGAGGGCCTCTGCGCCGACTTTCCCATCATCAGTATCGAGGACGGCATGGCCGAGGATGACTGGGAGGGCTGGGTCGCCCTGACCGCGAAGATCGGCGGTTGCGTGCAGATCGTCGGCGATGACCTGTTCACCACCAACACCCAGCGCATCCAGCGCGGCATCGATACCGCAGCGGCCAACTCCGTTCTCATCAAGCTCAACCAGATCGGCACTCTGACGGAGACGCTGGCCGCGGTGCGAATGTCCGCGAGTGCCGGCTGGACCAACGTCATCAGCCACCGCTCGGGCGAAACCGAAGACACCACCATCGCGGACTTGGCGGTCGCGCTGGACGCCGGGCAGATCAAGACGGGCGCGCCGGCGCGTTCAGAGCGCGTGGCCAAGTACAACCGCCTGCTGCGCATCGAGGAGGAGTTGGGCGCGGACGCTCGCTACGGCGGCGTCGGCGCATTCAAGACGCTTTCACGGGCATAGGCCAACAAAGCAAAACGGAGGAGAGCATGGCGACCAAGATTGGCATCAACGGGTTCGGCCGCATCGGCCGGCAGGTGTTCAAGGCAATTCTGGAACGGCACCCGTCCGACTTGGAAGTCGTTGCGGTGAACGACCTCGCGGACAGCAACACGAACGCCCACCTGCTCAAGTATGACACCAACTATGGCCGCTTCCCCGGCACCGTTGAGGTGAGCGACGGCAACCTTGTGGTCAATGAGCGGGCCGTCCGAGTATTCTCTGAACGCGACCCAGCCCAGATCCCCTGGGGCGAGGTCGGCGCCGAGATGGTCATCGAGTCCACCGGCATTTTCACTCAGGCCGAGAGGGCCGCGGCCCACATCCACGATACCGTCCGCAAGGTCGTCATCTCCGCCCCCGCCACCGGCGAGGACCTGACCGTGGTGCTCGGCGTCAACGAGGACAAGTACGACCCTTCGCAGCACAACGTGCTCTCCAACGCCTCCTGCACCACCAACTGCGTCGCGCCAATGGCCAAGGTGCTGCACGAGTCCTTCGGCATTGAGAAGGCGCTCATGTCCACCGTGCATGCCTACACCAACGACCAGCGCACCCTGGATGTCGTCCACTCAGACCTGCGCCGGGCGCGCGCTGCAGCGGAGAACATCATCCCAACGACGACGGGCGCTGCACGCGCAGTCGGCGTCGTGCTGCCGGATCTGAACGGCAAGATTCACGGCTTGGCCTACCGCGTCCCCGTGCCAACCGGTTCGATCATCGACCTCACCGCCACGCTGGCCGTCGATGCCTCCGCGGAGGAGATCAACGCGGCGTTCCGGGCGGCAGCCGAGGGCCCGCTGCGGGGGATCCTGCAGGTATGTGACGAGCCGCTGGTCAGCAGCGACTTCAAGGAAGACCCCCACTCCTGCAGCATCGACTCCTCCATCACCATGTCGCTTGGCGGCAACATGGTGAAGGTCATGGGCTGGTACGACAATGAGTGGGGCTATTCTTGCCGGACGTCGGACCTGTGTGCGTTCCTCGCGGCCAAGGGGCTGTAGCCGGTCCGCTGACCGGGACGGCCCACAGGGCCCGGTCTGCCGCGGCGGCGAGTCATGGCGGACGCTGAGATTGGCGTCCAGGTGGACGCGGCGCGGCCTGTGCGCCAAACGCTCCTCTACTGGCTGAATCGGCTGGCGCTGCCGCTGTTGTTGGCGGCAGCGCTCGCGTTTCGCCTCTACGGCATCGACTGGGATGGCGGCAACCTCTATCACCCCGACGAGCGCGCCATCCTCACCCACACCTACGACCTTGGTCTCCCAGCACTGGACAACCTCGCCGTCCTCTTCGACGCCGACGAGAGCCCCCTCAACCCCCGCTGGTTTCCCTACGGCACGCTCCCCATCTACGCACTCAAGGCGCTGCAGGTCGCCCTGTCCCCCATCGTTGACCTCGACATCGTCGAGCTTGGCAAGGTAGGCCGCGTCCTGTCCGCGCTCGCCGACACCGTGACCGTCGCGGTGGTGTACCGCTTGGGGCTGCTGCTGTTCAGCCGCCGAGTCGGTCTGCTCGCCGCCGGGCTGACGGCGCTCGCGGTGCTGCACATCCAGCTCAGCCACTTTTTCGCCGCCGAGACATTCCAGACCCTCTTCATCGTCTCAAGTCTCTACTTCATGGTGCAGATAGTCCGTCGAGGCCGCCCGCGTGACTCCCTCTTCGCAGGCCTCTTCGTCGGCCTCGCGATGGCGACCAAGGTCAGTTCCGCGCCCATCCTGCTGCCCCTCGGCCTCGCGCACGTCTTCGCCGCGTGGCGGCATGCCCCCGTCTACGCCGTCCCCTTCGATGTGCCCGCCGCATGGTGGCGAATGGCGCTTGCCTCGGCGGCCTCCGTCGCCGTGGCCGCAGCCGCCTTCATCATCACCGAGCCCTACGCGCTCCTCGACTATGGCCGCTACCTCTCCGATGTCATGGAGCAGAGCGAGGTCGTGCGCCGCATCCGCGACTACCCGTACACGCGCCAGTACGTGGACACGGTCCCCTTCGTCTACCACGCATGGCAACTCGCCCTCTTCGGCCTCGGCCCGCCCCTCGGTCTCGTCGCGATGGCCGGCCTCGCGTGGGCCGGCGTGAAGGTGCTCTGGCGCGGAGGCGCCGAGCTGACGCTGCTCCTCGCCTGGCTCGTTCCCCTGCTCATCATCACCGGCCTGCTCGAGGTCAAGTTCCTCCGCTACCTCCTCCCCGCAACACCTCTCGCCATCCTCCTCGGCGCGGCAATGCTGTTCCAGGGCCTCGACTGGCTGCGCGAGCGCGCCCCGTCCCTCACCCGCTGGGCCGCCGCCGCCATCGCCGTCGTCGTCGCAACGACCGCCCTCTACGCCCTCTCCTTCGCCGCCATCTACGCCGTCCCGCACCCCGCCGACCGAGCCTCAGACTGGCTCAACGCAAACGCGCCCGAGGGCTCCCTCATGCTCAAGGAGCACTGGGAGGAGGGGCTCCGCAGCCTGGAGAGCTACCAGCACCGCGAGCTGCCGATGTACAACGCCGACACGCCCGGGAAGATCGCGCAGGTGGCGACTGACCTCTTTGAGGGCGACTACCTTCTCTTCTACAGCAGCCGCCTTTTCGGCACGATCCCGCGACTCCCCGATGACTACCCCATCCCCTACGGCATGACCCGCGAGTTCTATCCCATGCTCTTCGCCGGTGAGCTCGGCTACGAGCTCGTGCGCGTTGAGCAAAAGTACCCCTCGCTGCTGGGCGTCAGCCTCGTGAACGATGTTTACGGTCGCGCCGGACTGGCGCCGCCTGACGGCATCGACGCCTTCGCCCCGGAAGGCTTCCGCGTTCACATGGGCTTCGCTGACGAGAGCTTCAGCGTCTACGACCACCCGCAGGTGCTCATATTCGAGAACACCGGCAACCGAAACGCCGCGCAGCTCATGGGGCTTCTCGCGAAGGCCGCGCGGGATGCCCCTCCCGCATTCGACCCCATGCTCGTCTCCGACGCCGAATGGGACCGCCAGCAGTCCGGCGGCACCCTCGGCGACATCACTCCCCCTGACGGCATCGGCGCGCAATGGCCGTTGCCCGTCTGGCTGCTTGCTGTATACGCCGGGACCATCGTGGCGCTGCCCCTCGGCCTCGTCGTGTTTCGCGCCCTCCCTGACCGCGGCTACCTCCTCGCCCGCCCGCTCGGCTTCCTGCTGCTGGCCTACGTCCCCTGGCTCCTCGCGAGCCTCGGCTGGATCGGATTCGGGCGCGTCAGCATCGCCCTCGGCTTCCTGCTCCTTGCAGCGGTATCCGGCTGGCTGGCGTATCGCTTCCGCGAGTCCTTGTGGTTCTTCGTACGCCGTCGATGGCGCCTGCTCCTCGCCGAGGAGGCCCTCTTCCTGACCGCCTTCCTCGCCTTCGTGCTCGTGCGCGCCGCCAACCCTGACCTCTGGCACCCCTATTTGGGCGGCGAGAAGCCCATGGACTTCGCCTACCTGAACGCCGTGCTGCGCTCGACAACCATGCCCCCCCTTGACCCATGGTTCGCCGGTGGAGCCCTCAACTACTACTACTTCGGCCAGTTCATGGTGGCGACGGTTATCCGCGTGACGGGCATCCCCTCGGCGGTGGCCTACAACTTGGCGGTGCCCCTGTTTTTCGCGCTCACCGCAGGCGCAGCCTTCTCCCTTGGCTACAACCTGACCGAGGGTGCCCGACGTTGGCTTCGCCGCACCCTTCGCCCGCCGGCGTGGACGGCCGTCGCCGCAGGTGTGGGCGCGATGACGATGGCCGTTGTTCTCGGCAACCTGCACGGCGGCTGGCAGCTCTTGCGCGGCGCGGTTTCCACCTTCGATTTCTGGGCGCCGACCCGCATGATGCCCCCAGACCCGCCCGGCTTTGAGATCACCGAGTTCCCTTTCTTCACCTTCCTCTTTGCCGACCTCCACGCCCACCTGATGGCTATGCCCCTCGCCCTGCTGGCCGTCGGCCTCTGCCTGAATACCGTGTTGCTCTCTCGCCGCCGCGTAGCGCGATGGCGGCTCCCTGTGTCCATTGCGCTGTTGGCGCTAACCGCAGGCGCGTTGGCCGTGACCAACACCTGGGACTTTCCAACATATCTCGCGCTGGGCGCGGTGAGCATCGCCGTCGGCCAGTGGCTTTCCGTGCGACGCATCAGCCGGGCGCTCTTGTATAAGATGGCGGGATTGCTGTTGATATTCGCCGTGTTGGCGTTCGCCTTCTGGCTCCCCTTCCACCTGCGGCTGGTGAACGGTTTCCCCGGCATCGGCATAGCGCCCGCAACGACCCCCCTTGAGCAGTACCTCGCCATACACGGCCTGTTCATGTACATCGCCGTAACTCTGCTCGCCGTGGAGGCGCTCCCCAGGATATGGCGCTGGATGGCACGGCGTCAGGGGCCGTGGCAATTGGTCCTGGGACTCACCGTCAGCGTCCTGGTGTCGCTGGGCATCGCCCTCGCCGTGGTCGGCTACGGCACGGCTGCGATACTGGGCGCCTTGCTGCTGGCCATGGTCGTCCCGTTGCTGGGGTGGCTCTTCCTCCGGCGCTGGCGGTGGGCCCACGACGCGGCCGGCGTGAGGGGTGCGGCGCCCTATCACCTGCTCCCCCTCGGGCTGTTGGCCGTTGCGATCGCTATTGGCGTGGCCGTGGATGTGCTCGTCCTGAAAGGCGATATAGACCGGCAGAACACGGTGTTCAAACTCTACCTGCAGGCGTGGATCTTCTTCTCCCTTGCGGGAGCTTACGCGCTCTGGCATCTCGGCTTTGTGCGAGGGTGGTTCACGCGGCCACGCCTGTCCGCCGGCGTGTGGACAGCGGGTCTCCTCGTGCTGCTGGCCGCTGCCGCCGTCTACCCCGTGCTCGGTACGGGTGCCCGCCTCGACAACCGTTTCGCCCCGACTTCCCTGACCCTCGACGGCACGGCCTACATGGAGAACGCTGTCTATTTCGACCAGGCCGAGACCCACTTGAAGTACGACCTCGACGCCATCAACTGGCTGCGCGACAACCTCGATGGGACACCCGTCGTCCTCGACGGCCGGACGCCCCTTTACCGCTGGGGCAGCCGCGTCTCGGTCTACACGGGCCTGCCGACCGTCCTTGGCTGGGACTGGCACCAGACGCAGCAGCGGTGCGGCCTCGACCCGTGCCCCGCCGTCCACGACCGCGCTGCAGCCGTCATCCGCATCTACGCCGGCGCTGACGAGGCCGAGTCGCTGGACCTGCTCGATCAATACGGCGTCGACTACGTGTACGTGGGTCAGACAGAGTGGCAGTACTACCCGGCGGACGGGCTGGCAAAGTTTGAAGGGATGGCCGAACGCGGTGAGATGTCCGTCGCGTACGAAAACCCGGAAGTGACAATCTACCGCGTCGAGGCGTAGAGCTAGCTCTGCCCCTCGTGGTAGCGCGGGTACGAACCAAACACCTTGATGTGCGAAGTCTGCAACTCCACGGCCTTGAGCGCCTCGACCATGATCGCGTCCTGCCGGTGGCCGATGAGGTCGACGAGGAAGATGTAGCGCCCCATCTCGCTCTTGGACGGTCGCGACTCGATCTTGGTCATGCTGATGTTGCGCCGGGCGAACTCCCCAATGACGTTGTACAGCAACCCCGGCGTGTCCCCCACCAGCGTTCCCCTGTCCTCGTCGAAGTCGAAGCATATCGACGTCTTGTCGTCGCCCGTCGGTTCCTGGTCCTCCTTGGCGAGCACCACGAAGCGCGTGGTGTTCCCTGCGACGTCCTGGATGTCCTCCTCCAGCACCTCGGCCCCGTAGAGATCGCCCGCGCGCCGGGAGGCGATGGCTGCAGACGGCGCATCGCTGGCAAGCATCTGCTCGACCGACGCCGCTGTGGAAAGCGCGGCCTGCGGCGTCGCATTGGGCAGCGTTTCCTCCAGGTGGCGGCGGCACTGTCCAAGCGCCTGCGGGTGTGAGTACACCATCTGGATATCCGATGCCTTGGTGCCGGGTTTCACCAGCAGGCAATGCCGTATGGGCACCAGCACCTCTTGCCGTACCATCAGCATCGGCTCACGGATGAGCAGGTCGAGCGTGTCGTTAATCGCTCCCTCAAGGCTGTTCTCGATGGGCGCGACACCCTCGTCGGCCTCCCCCGAGCGGACGGCGTCGGCGGTGGCCGAGATCGTAGAGCAGGGATAGCGCTCGGCGGAGGGATCGTACCGCTCTGTGGCGTCCTCCGTATAGGTGCCCGGCGGCCCCAGGTATGCGATTCGTTTCGGCATCGTTACCTCCTGGTGCTCAGGACTTCCAGGAGGGCTTCCGCCTGGTCAGCCACTGTGATTGCGATGATTTCGTCGTGCAGTTCGATGTACGTTTCTTCGTCGAGCTCCTTCAGTCCGCCATGCCGGTCCACCACGGCCACGACGAACGTATCCGGCGGGAGGGGGATGTCGGAGAGCCGCTTGCCGATGACCGGCGACCCCTGCGGCACCTCGATTGTAGCCGCCTCGCGGTTCCCCTGCACCGGCAGCACGTGCGCCCGCGAGTGTGCCGGCAGCTCCTCCTCAATGGCGCCAAGCAGCAATTGCGTGCTGCTGACCACCACGTCCACGCCCAGGAGCCCGAAGAGCCGCTCGTCCTCGGGGCTGTTGATGAGAGTGACCGTCTTCGGCACGTTGAAGCGGTGCTTGGCGAGCTGGCAGGCCGCCAAGTTGTCCTCGTCGGCGCCTGTGGTGGCGATCAGAATGTCGGCCCGTGCGACGCCCGCTGCCATTTGGATGATCGGCTCTGAGCCGTCGCCCTTGATCGCGACGTTGCCGAAGTGCGTCACGAGCTCGTCGACGCGCCTGCCGTTCCGCTCGATGATGAAGACCTCGTGACCCGCATTGAAAAGAGCACGAGAAAGGTAAAAGCCAACTCTGCCGCCGCCAACTACTACGATGTACATGATTTACGTGAACACCGCCTCCAGGATGAGGGCGGACGTGATCTTCGTGGGGCTGATGGCCGCCAGGCCCAGCTTGTTGTACATCTCCTGCCGCTCCACGTCGCCAACACGGCAGACCACCTGCGGCACGTTGAAAATGTGCTTCGCCCGCTGCGCAGCCATGGCGTTGCGGTTGTCCCGGTTGGAGACCGCGACGAAGACGTCGGCCTCCAGTATCCCCGCGTCGATGAGCTCCTCTTCAAGGATCCCGTCGCATAGGATCGTCGCCCCTTCGGTCTCACGCAGCTCCTTGGGGAGGCTGAGGAAGCTCTCGGGCACGGTGTCGAGGACGGTGACGTGGTGGCCCTCCCGCCAGAGGGATGTGGCGACTTGGGTTCCGATTCGCCCGCAGCCCATCACGATGACGTTCATCGACGGCCTTCAGACAGCGTCCTCCCGGCCGCATCGGTGGGCCGGGCGTTCTCCTCCGGCATGGGTTCGCGGAAGATGAGCACGGGGCAGAGCGAGTGCTCTAGGATGTACGCGGCGTCGCTCTGGGGCGTCAGCCCGTCCTGCTTCCGCCGGTACGGCAGGCCCAGCAGGATAGCGTCCACACGCTCCTCCTGCGCCTCTTTCACGATGGCGGGACCCAGGTCCCTGGCTTGCAGCAGGTCGGCCTCCACCTTCACCTTTCGGGACTTGACGAAGGCCTCGCCGTGGCGGAGGAGATCTTCGCTCTGGGCGACGGCGCTGGGAAGCTCGGCGTCAACGGCGTACTCTCGGGGGACTTCAATCACGGAGAGGAGGCAGACGCACCCGTGCTCTTGTCGCACAAGGCTACAGGCGAACTCCAACGCATGTTCGTCAACGCGCTGCCCGTTTATGGGGAGTAGCAGCCGCTTTATGTGCATCCGGAGTTTTTTCTCGTTTCAGAATTGGGGCGTTTGCCCCACAATCTGCCCGAAAATCGATTATGAACTTTACGCAACAGTTCCGCAAGGGGATATCACGGTATTTCACAAAGCTGAAGCAATGGCTGTTGCGACTGGTGCGATCACCCCTCTCGCGCGCCGTTCAGTTGCGCGAGGCCCGTCTCACGCAGACGGTCGAGCAGCTCCTCCCGGCTCGCGAGAACCAGGGTGTCCTCCGTGTGGATGCGCTCGTCCTCCGCTGGCAGCAGGATGACGTCCTGCCCCCTGCGGATAGCCAGTACCGCCAGCCCGTACTTGTCCCTTGCCCCGGTCAGCCCCATGTCCTTCAGGGTGCGGTTCACGGCCTGCGCGGAGGTGCGTACCATGCTGACGACGAAGTTCGGGCCCACCTCCATATAGTCCTGCACCTCCGGGTGGAAGAGGCTGCGCGCCACATGTTGCCCCGTCTCCTGCTCGGGGTGCACCACCACGTCGGCGCCCACGCGCTCCAGCGTCCGCCCGTGCAGTTGAGTGCGTGCCCGCGCCACGATGTACGGGATGCCCATGCTCTTCAGCAGCACCGTCGCCATGATGCTCGCCTCGACATTGGACCCGATCGCCACCACCGCCATGTCGAAGTTGGGGACCCCCAACTCGCGCAGGACGTTCTCTTGCGTGGCGTCGGCGCGCACCGAGTAGGTGACCCGCCCCATGGCTTCCTGCACCAGCGCCTCGTCCGTCTCCAGTGCCAGGACGTCGTGGCCCATCTGGTACAGCGTGAATGCCACGCTTGAGCCGAACCTTCCAAGCCCGATGACAACAATTTGTCTGTTCGCCATAGCTGCCCCTAGCCTATTCTAACCCTCTCCCTGGGGAATCGGTAGAGTGGTGTCTTGCCCTCGTGGTGTACCAGCGCCAGCCCCAACGCCAACGGCCCGATGCGCCCGACTATCATCGTCACGATGATCAGCAGCTGCCCCACCACACTGAGGTCCGGCGTCACGCCGGTGCTCAGTCCCACGGTGCCCACAGCGGAGAACGCCTCGAAGAGCAGGTTGATGAAGGACGTGTGGGCGCTCTCCGTGCCCGTCAGGATGAACGCCACGACAAAGACCAGCAGAAGCCCCAGCGACACGACCGCGATAGCCCGGTGCACCTGGAACGGCGACACCTCGCGTCCGAACGCCGTCACGTGGTCGCTGCCCCGTATGGACGCCAGGATCGTCGCTACCACGACGCCCAGCGTGTTCAGCCGAATTCCACCGCCCGCCGACGCCGACGCCGTGCCGATGAACATGAGCCCCATGAGGAAGAAGATCGTCGCGGAGTTGAGCACGCCGGTGTCGATGGTGCTGAATCCCGCGGCCCGCGCCGTGATCGACTCGAATGTGGCGTGGACAATCTTCTGCCCGAGGGACATCGACCCCAGCGTCTCCGGCCTGTTGTACTCGAAACCAAAGACGACGATGGCGCCCAGCACCCACAACACCACGCTCGCCGCCACAATGATCTTGGTGTCCAGGCTGAACCGCGTGAACCGCCGCACCCGCACCAGCTCTGACATGACGGCGAAGCTCAGCCCGCCGAGCATGATGAGGAACGCCATGACCCCCAGCGTGAACAGGTCCTCGCGGAATGCGCTCAGGCTCTGCGAGTCAGGCAGCGTGGTAAACCCCGCGTTGTTGAAGCCGCTGACAGCTTGAAATATCCCCAGCCAGGCAGCCTCCGGCAGGCTCACGTCGAGGCTCCCCGCAAAGCGCACCGTCAGCAGCACGCCGCCGACGAGCTGCAGCACCAGCGCCGTAACCATAAGATTGCGGATTGCCCGGAGTATCCCGCCGAGGCGCGTGTCGCCGAGCCCCTCGCGGAAGGCCATGCGCTGCGGCAGCGTGATTCGCTGGCCCAGCAGGATGTAAATGAACCCCGCCATCGTCATCCAGCCCAGTCCTCCGACGAGGATCAGCAGCCAGATGATCGCCTGCCCCGCATAGCTCCAGTGTGTCGGCGTGTCCACTACAACCAGTCCCGTCACCGTCGCGGCGGAAGTGGCCGTGAAGAGCGCGTCCATCGGCGAGGACCACTCACCCGTCGCGCTGGCGAAGGGGAGCATGAGCAGCAACGTTCCTATGGCAATGAGGAGGGCGAGGCCGCCAATCAGCGTCGTCGGCGAATTGATGGGACGCAGGCGAGGGGTGCGTAGGGGGATGCGTACAGTGACTGGGCGGGTCTCCTGGGGTCTGGGACGCCGGACAACCTGTTCGCCCGGTTTGGGCTGCCAGCCGCGTTGCACGCATCGCTCCCCGTGGTCCCGTTTCTTGTGTTGGGACCCGCATTTCGATTGTGGACTCAGCTTTACGCCAATGCAAGGGCTGTGCGGGGTATTGACTGGTGGGCATGGCGGGCTAAGGTGGATGCGGGAGGGCCGCATGGAACGCAGACTGCTCGTTGCCACAGGCAACCCGGGCAAGGTGGTAGAGCTCGCGGAGCTGCTGCGCAGTGCCCCCTACACCCTCGTCTCCCTGCGTGACCTCGGCCTGCCGGCGGAGATTGAGGAGCCCGCGGACACCTTTGAGGGCAACGCCGTCATCAAGGCCGAGGCCTATGCCCGCATGAGCGGCCTCCTGACCATTGCCGACGACTCCGGCCTCGAGGTCGACGCCCTCGACGGCGCCCCCGGCGTCCATTCCCGCCGCTTCGCCGGCGAGGATGCCTCTGACGACGACCGCACTGCCCTGGTGCTCGCGCGCCTCGACGGCGTCCCGTGGGAGCGCCGCACCGCGCGCTACCGTTGCGTGCTCGCGTTGGCCGCCCCCGGCGAGCCCACTGTCACATGTGAAGGGGCCTGTTCTGGTATCATTGACTATGGACCCCGTGGAGACGGCGGTTTTGGCTATGACCCCGTCTTCTATCTGCCGGACTACGGCAGGACCGTGGCGGAGCTCTCACTGGACGAGAAGAATCGCGTCAGCCATCGCGCGATGGCGGCCAGGGAGGCCGCCGCCGTGCTGATGGAGCGGGCCGCCAGGGAGCCGTAGCCCGCAAGAGGCTTTGCAGGAGCAATCATGCCGCTGGACACGCTGAAGAGGCCCCTCAGGGACCTCCGCATCTCGGTTACCGACCGGTGCAACTTCCGGTGCCCGTACTGCATGCCCTCCGAGGTCTTTGGCGAGCGCTACAAGTTCCTCTCCAAGGCGCAGATGCTCAGCTTTGAGGAGATAACCCGCCTCGCGTCTCTCTTCGTCGGCCTCGGCGTTGCCAAGCTCCGCATAACCGGCGGCGAACCCCTCGTCCGCGCCGACCTCGAGAAGCTCATCGCCATGCTTGCCGGCATCCCCGGCGTCCAGGACATGGCAATGACCACCAATGGCTACGTGCTGGCTGGGCATGCCCAGCCCCTCAGGGACGCCGGCCTCTCGCGTGTCACGGTTAGTCTCGACTCGCTGGACGAGGAGATATTCGGTCGCCTCAACGGCCTTGGCCACAGTGTCGATCGCGTGCTGGAGGGCATTCAGGCCGCCGCCGCCGCCGGGCTGACGCCCATCAAGGTCAATTCCGTCGTCGTGCGCGGCGTCAACGACCACACCGTCGTCGACCTCGCCCGCTGGTGCAAGGAGCGAGGCTACATCGCCCGCTTCATCGAGTTCATGGACGTGGGCAGTCTGAACGGCTGGGACGAGTCCCAGGTGGTGCCCGCACGGGAGGTCCTCGACCGCATCAATGAGGAGCTGCCGATTGAGCCCGCCACCCCCAACTACGCCGGTGAGGTCGCCCAGCGCTGGCGCTACGCTGACGGCCAGGGCGAGATGGGCGTCATCGCTTCCGTAACCGCCCCCTTCTGCGGCGACTGCACCCGCGCCCGCCTCTCCACCGACGGCAAGCTCTACACCTGCCTGTTCGGCACGGACGGCGCAGACCTCATGGGCCCCATGCGTGACGGCGCCACCGACGCCGAGCTCATCGCCATCATCGACGGCGTCTGGAACAACCGGGAGGACCGCTACTCGGAGCTCCGCGCATCGCTCCGCCGAGCCCTGAGCGTCTCCACGAAGGGCAACGGCCCCCGCAAAGTCGAGATGTACAAGATAGGCGGCTAGGAGGACAAGGAAAGCCCATGACCCTTGAATCCCAGCCCCAAGACACCACCGCAGGCACGGACGCGCAGCTCACCCACCTTGACGAGTCCGGCCACGCCCGCATGGTCGACGTGGGCGCCAAACCCGTCACCCGCCGTGAGGCGACGGCCGTCGGCAGCGTCGCCATGCAGCCCGAGACCCTCGCCCTCATCGTGGCGGGTGAGCTGGAGAAGGGCGACGCCCTCGCGACGGCCCGCATCGCCGGCATCATGGCCGCTAAGCAGACGCCGGCGCTCATCCCCCTCTGCCACCCCATCCCGCTCAGCCAGGTCGCCGTCGATCTCGAACCGGATGAGTCCGCCTCAGCTGTCAACATCACCGCCACCGTCGCCACTACGGCCCAGACCGGCGTCGAAATGGAGGCGATGACCGCCGTCTGCGTCGCCGCCCTGACGGTCTACGACATGTGCAAGGCGGTAGACCGCGCCATTCGCTTCGAGGGAGTTCGCCTCGTGCGCAAGTCCGGCGGCGCCAGCGGCGACTTTACGGCGGAGTAGCCCCCGCTTCGTACTCGGCCAGCAGCCCCTCGATCTCCTCCATGTGCACGGCGTAGAAGATCCCCACGACGCGCCGCCCCGTCTCGTCCACTTCCACCACGCCCTTGCTCATCCCCACGACGTGCCCCTGCCCGTCCAGCACTGGCCCGCCGCTGTCGCCCGGGTCCACCGCTGCGTCGATGCGCAGCCGTCGCCCGCCCTGCTCACCGAAGCTTACGATCTGCGAGAGCACGCCCCGTTTGATCGCCGCGCCGCCTACGGTGCCGTCTTCCTGCACGCCGACTGAGGAGTAGCCCATGACCAGCAGCGTCTCGCCAAGGCTGTCGCCGTTCACGAGGCGCGTCGGCAGCGGATCGAGTGCGGTCGTATCCGGGTTGTAGGAGATAAACGCCACGTCAATGACCGCGTCCGTGAAGACGACCTCAGCTCGGAATGGCGGGAGGAACGCGTGGCGCACTGTCACGGCCTCCTCCTCGCCGACCACGTGCTGGTTCGTCACGATGAGCCCCCCGCTAACTGCCCACCCCGTCCCCGTTCCGTCAGGCGTCTCGATGTACAGCACAGAGCCCGCAACTTGCTGATACACCGCGGCGGCGTCAAGCTCATCGACCGTGTTGCCCGCAAAAGGGGTCGCCGTCGGCAGCGGCGTCGGAAACACCACTGGCGTCGCGGTGGGAAGCGGCGTCGGGAAGGTCACGGGCGTCGCCGTCGGCGCTGGTGTCGGCAGCACGATGGGCGTCGCAGTCGGCCGTGGCGTCGGCAGCGCGATGGGCGTCGCAGTCGGCAACGGCGTCGGGAGCGCGATCGGTGTCGCCGTCGGCAGCGGCGTCGGAAACACGACCGGCGTCGCCGTCGCCCGGTTCGCCGCCGGCGACAGGTCGGCGACCGCTGTAGCTATCTTCGCGTCTACTTCTTCCTCCGAGGGCCCGCACGCCGCGAGACACAAGACGGCGAGGGCGCCCGCAAGCGCGAAGCCCAGCGCGAATCGAGGCCGCTTCACTCCTGCGGCCCCGGCGCCGGTTGCTCCGTGGCCGCGACGGCCCGCTCCACCTCGATGTTCAGGCAAAGCGGCCCCGCCGGCCTGCCTGCCCCGTCCACAACGGCGCTTCCCTCTACGCGGACCCTCCCCTCGGCCACCGCTTTCAGCGCCTCCAGCAGCAGCGGCCGCTCTCGAAGCACGCCCTGCCGCCGGATCGCCTGCATCAGGGGCAACTCCTCCCCGTGCTTCGACTGCAGTTCTGCGACAGTCTGCGCTTCCGCCTCCGGCCACAGCTCGTCGAATCCCGCGCCGCGTATCGGAAAGGTGACGTACGCAATGACTGGCCCCCGGTCGAGCTCCTCCGTCGCGAGGTGCACAAACGCCCCCGACTCCGTCGCCCGTGTCTCGATGAGTTGCCAGATTACCTGCTGCCACGTCCCGACCGGCCCGTCCGGCGCCGCGGGGTGCGGGTTCAGCGCCGGTCGGCTCCGCACCATCTCCGCCCCGAAGATCAGCCCGTAGCCCGCCGTCACGTTGTAGTCCGCCGAGTGCTCCGCAAGCAGCGCCATCACCGCGTCGTCGTACGCCTCCCGCACGTCCGCGAAGCGAGCCGCGCCCCGCTCCCGTCGGAACCGCTGCGATGACAGTGCCACGACGGGAATGCCGTGCGACCGCGCCAACTCCATGAAGCCGTCGCTGCCCTCGTGCTCCCCCGGCTCCCGGTTGCAGAAGACGAATGCGATCTCGGCCCGCAGCTCCCCCCGGTCGATGGCGTCCTTCACGCAGGTGTACAGCCCCCGCGATCCCTCTCCCCTGCCGGTGCTGAACCACCCAAGACGCAGCATGACACTCCTTGCGGCTGCTGATGCAGCGATAGTGTGCCAGAACATACCATTGAATGAAAGCGAATCTGCTATCATCAAGCCGCAATTGACGCATTGCGCAAAGGGGGCATCGTGCAGGACAGGTCGTCAACTGACGTGGTCATCGTGGGTGGTGGCATTGCAGGCTGCGCCGTCGCCTACTACCTCACCACCATGGGCGTGCGCCCCATCGTGGTCGAGCGCGAGCAGGTGGCGGGCTCCGCCTCCGGCTTCGCGCAGGGAGGCCTCTACATCATGTCCGGCCCCGGCATGGACGGCCCGTTCTTTCCCCTCGTCAGGGAGAGCCTCCAACTGCACCGCGAGCTCCACCCCGTCCTCACCGAAGCCACCGGTCTCGACAGTCGCCTCGCCGAGAAAGACATCCTCACCGTCGCCCTCGAGCACGATGACCTTGAGGCCCTCCGCGTCCTCCGCGCCCAGCAGGAGGCCAATGGCTTCACCGTCGAGTGGCTCGACGCTCTCCAGGTCCGCGAGCTCGAGCCCGGCATAGGCCCCGATGTCCTCGGCGGCATGCTCACCCGCCACACATGGCTCCTCGACAGTGACACCCTCACGAAGTCCCTCATGCTTGCCGCCGAGAGCAACGGCGCGGAGCTGCGCATCGGCGACGTCCGCGGCCTCCAGTGGGACGGTGATCGCGCCACCGGCGTCGAACTCGCAAGCGGCGGCCCCATCGCGTGCGCCAACGTCGTCCTCGCGATGGGCCCGTGGTCCGCCTTCCTGCGCGACTGGCTTGGCGTCGACGTCCCCGTGCGCCCCATCAAGGGCGAAATCCTCCGCATCCGAACGAACGCGATGCCCGCGGTGCCGCACCTCGGCTGGCAGCACAGCTATATGGTGCGCAAGCCCGATGGCCTCCTCTGGACCGGCACCACCGAGGACGAGGTCGGCTTCGACCGCGAACCCTCAGCCTCTGCCGCGCAGCGCATCATTGAGGGCGCCGGCCGCGTCTTCCCCGCCATCACCAAGGGCACAGTCGAGCTCCACACCGCCTGCCTGCGCCCCGTCTCCCCCGACAACGCCCCCATCATCGGCGCAGTCCCCGGTAAGCAGGGCGTATTCGTCGCGACGGGCGGCGGACGTAAGGGCATCCTCGCGGGTCCCGCCCTCGGCATGGCAACCGCCGACCTCGTTACCAGGGGCGCGACAGACCTGCCGATAGCCACGCTGGGGCTGGACCGTTTCATGTAATCGCCTCGTACCAGCCTGGGAGAGAAATGGCCCCTTCCGCCGCCACCGTGAATTTCCTCGGCTTCCGAGCCCAGGGCCGCACGCTTGCCCTCATCGCCGCCGTCGCCGGCCACGCCATGAACCACGTCTTTCTCTCCGGCTCGGTGCTCGTCCTCCCCGAGATCAAGGCGGCGCTGGGCCTCAGTAACACCAACGTCGGCCTGATAGCCGCCGCCCGGGACGGCTTCAGCGGCCTCATCAGCTTCCCCGCCGGGTACGCCGCCGACCGCTACGCCAGCCGAATGGCCGTGATCCTTGGCGGCTCCACGGTTGCCCTGGGCGTCTTCATGTTTCTTGTGGGCGTGTCCACGACGTTCTGGATGGTCCTCCTCTTCATGACCCTCCTCGGTTTCGCGATTGTCTTCTGGCACCCGCCCGCGCTCGCCGCCGTATCCGTTCAATACCCTGACAGGCGCGGCTTCGCCATCGGCATGCACGGCATGGGCGGAAGCATCGGCGAGGCAATCGGCCCGGTCCTCCTCGGTCTCCTACTGAGCGTCATGCTCTGGCGAACGGCGCTGCAACTGAGCGTCATCCCCGCCCTGATCATGGGCATCGGTGTCTACCTTCTGGTGAAGTACGCGCCCGCCCTGACCGCCGAGACAAGCGTCCGCCGGTACTTCTCCGGCGTAGGCGCCGTGCTCGCCAACCCGCGCCTCCTGCTGGTGCTCGCGACGGCAGCCTGCTTCAGCGGCACGCAGATCGCCGTCATGAGCTTCCTGCCCGTCTACGCCCGCGAGGACCTCGGCCTGTCGACCACCGCCACCGGCCTCATGCTCTCGATGCTCCAGGTCGCCGGCATCGGCTCCCAACCCGTCCTCGGCTACCTCTCAGACCGCATCGGCCGCCGCGTCGTGCTGTCCTTCGGCTTCCTGGGGCTCACCCTTGGCACACTCTCCCTCCACGTTTCAGGCGAGGGTCTCGCATTCTTCGCGTCAGTGGCCCTTACCGGCCTCTTCCTGTTCCCGATGATGGCCATCATCCTCGCCCTCGGCATGGACGTCGTCGGCCGCACGATGCAGGGCACGACGGCCTCCATCATCTTCGGCGTCGGCATCATCCTCGCCGCCTTCTCGGGCTGGATGGCCGGCCGCGTCGCCGACACCTACGGCGTCGATGCCGTCTTCCTCTACGCCGTCGTCCCCGCCTCCCTGTCCCTGCTCTTCACCGTCCTCGGTGGCGGCGTCCGAGGCCCCAGCCCCACTCCGTAGGGGCAACCTCTGTGCTTACCTTCGCCTCCCACTTCAATTGACGCCGCACGCGCCATACCGCTATATTTGCAGGTGCGCCTCGAGCCGCGACGCGACTGCCAATCGTCCAACCCCTCGATGCGCATTCCGTCTCAGAATCTCTGGCTAGGTGAAGAATGGCCCAGACCACCGCCGCCCCCCGTCCGCTGAGCGTCCAGGTCGACAATCGCCTGCTCGTGCTCATTGCCGTGGTGGCAGGTCACGCCGTCAAGCACGTCTTCAACGCCGGCTCCATGCTCATCCTGCCCGAGCTCAAGTCCACCCTCGGCGTCTCCAACACCAGCATCGGTCTGCTCACGACTACGCGCAGCGTCTTCGGCGGCCTGATCAACCTCCCCGCCGGCTTCGTGTCTGACCGCTATTCCGGCAGATGGGCTGCCGTGCTCGCCCTGACGCTGATAGGTGTCGGCGGCTCCATGTTCCTCGTCGGTATTTCGACCGCCTTCTGGATGGCCGTCGTCTCCATGACCCTCCTCAGCATGGCCATCACCTTCTGGCACCCGCCCGCCCTCGCCGCCCTCTCCGTCCGCTACCCTGATAAGCGCGGCTTCGCCGTCGCCATGCACGGCACCGGCGGCAGCATCGGCGAGGCCGTCGGCCCCATCCTGACCGGTTTCCTCATCGGTTTCCTCGCCTGGCAGACCGTCCTGCAACTCAGCCTGATCCCCGCCATCCTCATGGGCGTCGGCACCTACCTGCTGCTCAAGTCCATCCCGTCCCTGTCTGCGGAGACCACGACCAGGGGCTACTTCGGTGGTGTGAGGGCCGCCCTGAGCAATCCGCGGTTGCTGCTCGTGCTCGCGACGACCGCCTGCTTCAGCGGCTCGCAGATTGGCATCATGAGCTTCCTCCCCATCTACGCCCGCGAGGACCTGGCAATGTCCACGACCGCCACCGGCGCTCTCGTCTCCCTGCTGCAGGTCGCCGGCATCGGCTCCCAGCCCCTCCTCGGCTACCTCTCCGACCTCTTTGGTCGCCGAGTGGTGCTCGCCATCGGCTTCGCGGGGCTCACCATTGGGACCCTCGGGCTCTTCACCGCTGGCAGTGGCCCCGCCTTCTTCGTCGCCGTAGCCTTCACCGGCCTCTTCCTCTTCCCCATGATGGCAATCCTGCTCGCCGCCGCCATGGACGTCGTCGGCAGCGTGGTGCAGGGCACGACGGTCTCCTTCGTCTTCGGCGTGTCCATCGTCCTCGCCGCCATCTCCGGCTGGATTTCCGGTCGCGTGGCCGACACCTACGGCGTGGAGTTCGTCTTCCTGTACGCGGCGATTCCCGCGGCGGTCGCCTTCCTGCTCACCGTCGCCGGCAGCCGGATGAAGGACAACCGGTCTACCGTCGCCTCCGAGGCCTAGCGATGCCGCACCCCCGCGACGAGTCCCCGCAGCCCGCTCCCGTCGGCGGCGCGAAGCCCACCCCCGCCAGCGTCGACATCGGCGACGACGCCATCACCATCGTCTGGAACGACGGCCACCGGTGCGTCTACCCCCACCGCTACCTGCGGCTGCGCTGCCACTGCGCCACCTGCGTCGGCGAGGGCATGGGCAGGCACGCCATCGACCCAAACACCGTCCCCGAGGACGTCGTCGCCCTCGAGTACATGCCCGTCGGCCGCTACGCCCTCCAGTTTCTCTGGAGCGACGGCCACTACACCGGCATCTACCCCTTCGACGCCCTCCGCGAGTCATGCCCCTGAAACCAGTGCGCCGCACCCGCATAGCGCACCGCCGCGCTCCCGCTGATCGCGTCAAACTACCTCAAGCAAAGGTGGATCATCCGCAGTGACTGAAGAGCGCACCGCCACGGGTTCAGGAATGACGGACAACCCCCAGCCGTCCCCAAACGGAGGCGCGTGGGATGCCGCAACCTACAACACCCACTTTTCCTTCGTCTGGGAATTCGCCACGGACCTCTTGTCAGCGCTTAAGCCCGCAAAGGGGGAGAAGATCCTGGACATCGGCTGCGGCACGGGGCAGTTGACGGCGGCCATTGCGGAAGCGGGCAGCACGGTAACAGGCATCGACAATGACGAGGCCATGGTGAGCCGCGCCCGCCAGAACTTCCCCGGCGTCGACTTTGCGGTGATGGACGCCCGGGCCCTGACCTACGCCAACGAATTCGATGCCGTGTTCTCCAACGCCTCCCTGCACTGGATGCGCCCCCCTACGCCCGTCGTCGCGGGCATCAGCCGAGCGCTCAAGCCGGGAGGCAGGCTCATCGCCGAGATGGGCGGGCAGGGCAACATTCGGTCAATCGTAGCCTCCATCCGCAGGTGCATCGCCGCCGCGGGGTACGGCGACCCGGGATCACGAAGCCCCTGGTACTTCCCCGACATCCCCTCGTACACGGCTCTCTTGAAACGCCACGGCCTCAACACCGCCATGGCCACGCTATTCCAGCGGCCCACTCCCTTGAACGGAGGCCCCGACGGCATGGCCCTTTGGCTAGACATGTTCGCCAGCGTCTTCTTCGAAAAAGTCCCACCCCAGGCAAAACCCGGAATCGTGAACGCAATCGTAGAAGAACTCCAACCCACCCTCTACCACGGCGACCAGTGGGTAGCAGACTACGTCCGTCTCCGCATCATAGCCACCAAACCCCCGTAGGGGCACTTCGCGAAGCGCCCGTCCCGCGAGAGCGGGAACCCCTCCCCCTCACGTCATTCCTGCGAAGGCAGGAATCCAGAGGGGAGGCAGCGGGGGGCGTCCCCACCACCAGCCACATCAACCCTACCCAACCACCCCCACCCTCCATACCGGCGGACGCCGGTATCCAGGGGCGCGGGGCAAGCCGTCCACCAACCCCTCTCAATCTCCCCATCCTCCTCGCGCCATTGCCGGCCTCCCCCTCACGTCGTTCCTCCCCCCCCCTCGTCATTCCTGCGAAGGCAGGAATCCAGAGGGGCGGGGAAACGGGGCG
>JAPONS010000027.1 GCA_026713825.1 Chloroflexota bacterium
AGGTGCGCCGCCGCATCGACGAGGCCTGGAAGCACGTGCGGCTGGACCAGCTGGCCATCAGTGCGCAATGCGGCTTCGCGTCCGTGGCGGACGGCAATCTCATATCGGAGGAAGACCAGCGCCGCAAGCTGGAGCTCATCGTCGACACCGCCCGCCGCGTCTGGGGCTAGCCGCACTGAGTGAACGCAAAGGCGGCAGCCCGCCTGCTCCGGCGCGCCGGAGCGGACGGGCTGCCGCTTCTCTGTCGCTTCGTGGACCGAGGCGCTGCCTAGACGGCGGCTTCCTCACCAACGAACTCCCGGCGTCCCTGCATGATCCCAATGCCGATGACCAGGATGCACAAGGAACCGAAGACCAGCACGGCGTTGCTGAACACGGCTACACCGTTGAGGTCGATTTCCGGAACGTGTTCTGCAATCATCAGCACGACGAAGCTGAGGGCTCCGGTGAGCGCCAGCCCCAATCCAGCCAGCTTGAAGATGCCCATGCCCTCACACCGTCGCGCCAGGCCGCAGCCGAAGATCGCCGAGCCAATGGACGTCACGTACAGGAAGGCAAAGTGCAGGGCGACCGACGTCGTGAAGATCGTCGTCGCCATCACCTGCTCCTCTGCGGCGCTGCTCCCCACGCCGTGCTCCAGCACATGGGTGAGAACGTGCCGGAGGCTCAACTCGACGATGATGAAGGCGTATCCAAACAGAAAGACCTTCAGCGCAAAGGAGGACACCCGGTCCATGACTGAACCGCCTTCAAACGCCCGCTGCAGCGTGCTCAACCCGAACCAATAGAGCATGGCGGCAATGACAAAGCCCGTTGTCACGATCTGGGCCACTTGAGCATTGTCGCCCATAATGCGGGCCGCTTCCGCAAAGTCTGCGGAGTCCGCGGGATCAATCAGGAATCCGCCGGGCGTCAGCATCGACGAAACCAGGCCCAGGACCACAGCAACCACAAGGGATAGCCCAGCCAGCTTGTTGAACGTCATCCCAGCCTCCTCCGCATAGGTGAGTCTCAGTAACTCCAAGGGAACAGTATCACTACAAACAGGCGTATTCAAGCATGATTCTTGCGGGAATCGTCAACCTATTGCAGATTGCGCCATCCTGTGGACGGAAAGGCATACTCGTAAAGCGCCGGCTTGTTTGTCGCTTGCGGCGCGCGCATGACGCGCCTACACTTGCACCACTTCATCCCCTGAGCGTGCACCGTGACTGACCTCTTTGCCTATGCGATGCAGCAGCGCGGCGACGCCGATGCGCCACTCGCCGCGCGCATGCGGCCCCGCACTTTCGATGAGTTCGTGGGGCAGGAGCACCTCACCGGCCCCAACCGCGTCCTGCGGCGCGCCATCGAGGCCGATCAGGCGCCCTCGATGCTGCTGTGGGGCCCGCCCGGCTCCGGCAAGACGACGCTCGCCAACCTCATCGCTGCCCGCACCCAGGCGCACTTCGAGACGGTCTCCGCGGTCACCGCGGGCGTCGCCGACCTCCGCCGCGCCGTCGAGTCCGCGCGGGAGCGGCTCTCGTTGAACGGGCAGCGCACCATACTCTTCGTCGATGAGATCCACCGCTTCAACAAGGCGCAGCAGGACGTCATCCTGCCGCACGTCGAGGCGGGCACGGTGACGTTCATCGGCGCGACGACGGAGAACCCGTCGTTCGAGGTGATCGCGCCGCTCCTCTCGCGCTCCATGGTCTACACGCTGGGCCAGCTCACGGACGAGCACATCAGCGCCATCATCGACCACGCGCTGGCCGACGCCGAACGCGGCCTGGGCAAGTACACATTTGTCCTCGAGGACGACGCCCGCCAGCTCCTCATCGACGCGGCCAGCGGCGACGCCCGCACGGCGCTCAACTGCCTGGAGCTCGCCGCTCTCGTGACGCAGCCCGACACCCACGGCGTCCGCACCGTCACCCTCTCCACGGTGGAGGACGCGCTGCAGCACCGCGCGCTCCACTACGACAAGACCGGCGACCAGCACTACGACACCATCTCCGCCTTCATCAAGTCGGTGCGCGGCTCGGACCCGGACGCCGCCGTCTACTGGCTCGTGCGGATGCTCGACGCCGGTGAAGACCCGCTGTTCATTGCGCGCCGCATCATCATCCTCGCGGCGGAGGACATCGGCATGGCCGACCCGGGCGCTCTGCCGGTTGCCGTCGCGGCGCAGCAGGCCGTCCACTTCATCGGCCTGCCGGAGGGCGCGATACCGCTGGCGGAGGCCACGGTCTACCTCGCCACCGCGCCCAAGTCGAACTCGGCGTACGCAGCCCTCGGCAAGGCGCGGGAGGATGTCCGCGAGCACGGCGGCCTGCCGATTCCTCTCCACCTGCGCAACGCCGTCACCGGTCTGATGCGCCGCCAGGGCTACGGCGAGGGCTACAAGTACGCCCACGACTACCCGGAGCACTTCGCGAAGATGCAGAACCTCCCGGAACGGCTGAAGGGCCACCGCTACTACCAGCCGTCAGACCAGGGGTACGAACGTGATGTTGCGGAGAGGGTCGCCAAGTGGTGGGGTGAGGCGAAGGGCAAGGGTCAACGGGGCAGTGGGGCCGAATAGGGGGCTTTCCGGGGGAGCGCGGGCCGGGGCTTCTACTCGACGTGCAGCAGCTTGTACCGCATCACGCCCTTGGGCGCGGTGACCTCGATCTCATCGCCGATGCGCTTGCCCAGCACAGCCTCGCCCACCGGCGAGCTTGTCGAGATCTTGCGGGCCATCAGGTCGGCCTCTCGCGGGTCCACGATGGTCCACTCAAGCTCCGTGCCGGAGTCGACGTCCTGCAGCTTGAAGGTGCTGCCGTGACGGACCTCCTGCCCGTTGCCCTCGCTCTTGTCAAGAATACGGGCCTTGGAGAGGGTGTCCTCCGTGACGCGCAACCGGGCGGTAAGCTGCCCCTGGTACTCGCGAGCGGCCTCCAGCGGCGCGTTCTCCCGCACGTCCTTGTCGGCGGCGGCGCGCTGGATCTCCTTGGCGTTGCTGGCCAGCTCGTCCTTGAGATGGTCCACCAGCCGGAGGAGCTCGGCGTGGCCCTCGGCCGTGAGCCGCACGATCTCGGGCTCCAGCATGCCGGGACGCGCCGTCTTTGTGCGCGACTGCTTCGACGGCCTGCGCAGCTTGACGTGCTGCGACAGGTTGGATTCGACGATGCCCGACTTCCGTGCGTGCTGCAGGAAGTCGCGGACGGCCTTGATGCGCTCGCTGCCGCCCAGCGTTTCGGCTGAAGCTTCAAGTGAGAAGACTTCCAGGTCTGCGGGGGTGATGGAGGTCACGCTTCGGTCGTCGCCGAACCACCGGAGGAATCGCGTCAAAGCCTGCCTGAGCTCGGAACCGTTCTTTCGTCCGCCGAGGTACTCGTCGACGGCGGCGCTCAGTGTCACGATCGTTCCAAGTTCCGGCACGGCGTACCCTCCCTTACGTTGCGTCTGCGGTCATTCTACGTGCCGCCTGAAACCAGTGTCAAACAAGGATCGGTTGACACGTAGATAGGCCAACCATAGAATGAGGCGCTTGAAATCAGGGCCTTTCGCCCATTTTGCGACGGCCACACGGCCGCGGCCGTGTGGCCGCGCCAACAACACCAGGGAGGTTGACCGATGGCGACCAAGGCATATGTACTGATTGAGACCGCGGTTGGCAAGACGCGCGACGTAATGAGCTCGCTCTCGGGTGTGGCGGGCGTGGCGGCGGTCGACGCCGTCACGGGCCCCTACGACATCATCGCCGTGATCTCCGCCAACGACCTCAACTCCGTCGGCGAGATCGTCACGGACAAGGTCCACACCATCGGCGGCGTCAACCGCACGGTGACCTGCCTCTCCGTCAGCGTCGGCTAGCCGAAACGCCGCCTACGCCGGCTGCCGGAGGCGCGCCTGCGGGCCGGCCGGCACCGCCGCGAGCCGCGTCCACGCCGGCGATGTCCTGCGGAGCCTGACGCTGCGCGCGGCCTCCTCCACCAGCCGAACGCCCGTCAGGTAGTCGTCCGCGTGGATGTACTCCGCGCCAATGCCGCCCTCGGGCGTCGCGTTGTGGTAGTTGCCCAGCGGGAAGGCAATTCCCGTCGTCGCGTAGCCGAACGCCGCGAACCCGCTCGCCTCGCACGTGCCGCCGCTCATCAGTTGCCGCTGCACCCTCGTGTCCGGCTCCCGCTCGACAAGGCTGCGTCTCGCGACGTGCAGCGCCTGCTCGGCCTCCGCGCTGAACGTGAACGTGGCGTCGCCGACGCGGATCACCGGCCCCGCGCCCTGCACAGCCCCCGGCAGCTCGCGGCTCGACTCCAGCGATACAATGAGGCAGTCCCTGGGCAGGCTGTGCTCCTGTGCCATCAGCCGCGCCCCGATCAGTCCGACCTCCTCCGCCCGCGTGAACACGCCGTAGACGTCGCCCTCCACCGGCGATGCCATGATGCCGTGCAGCGCCGAGAGGATGGCGCCGCACCCGGCGAGGTCGTCGGCGGCGCGCATGTGCAGCAAGTCGTCCCGCCGCTCGAAGTCCACGAGGTCGAACACGACCGTCGCGGGCAGCGGCACGCTCGCCGCGTCGTCCGTGTGCACCAGCACGCGCCGTTCCTCCGGCGCGCCGGCCGGCCCGCCGAGCCGCCCCTTGCGCCGCGCGCCGGACCGCTCGACGATCTCGATATCCGCAGGCTCCGTCAGGGACACGGGCGGCACGCCGCCGCGCGCCTCCGCGACGAGCGCGCCCTCCCGCACCTCCACCGCCTCGAAGCCGGGGTGGTCCATGTGCGCCATGAAGGCGATGGGCGGCACGCCGGCCACCGTCCCCTGCACCCGCACGATGATATTGCCGTACTGGTCGGTCTTCACATCGAGGCCGAGTCCGGCAACCGCGCGCTTCACGTAGTCCGACACCAGCCCCTCGTGGAACGAAACGGCGGGCAGGCCTCCCAGGTCGGCCAGGATCTGCAGCGCCCGGTCTGCGTCGATGCTCATGCGCTCTCCCCCGCGTTGGTGACGCCGCCCGCTGACCCGAGCGGCGCACGGACAGCATAGCGGAGGGCGGCCTTGGGCAACAGCCGCGCGCCGTTTGACCGACGCCTACGCTGGTGCTAGCCTTCCCCTCGCCAAGCTGAAAACAAGGGGGATGCCATGGCCAACGGAAGCGCACCCACGATTGACCAGATCCTGTCGATCAGACCCGTCGTCGGCGCGGAGACGCCGCAGTGGTCGCCCGACGGCAAGAACCTCGCCTTCGTCGGCACACTTGGCGGGCCGCCCAACCTCTACAAAGTGTCCGCGCAGGGTGGCTTCCCCGTGCGCATGACCGTCAACATCGGCGACGTCAACTTCCTCGCCACCCGCGCGCCCCTGTGGGCGCCCACCGGCGACTACCTCTCCTACGTCTCCCGCAAGAGCGGCACGGACGAGGTCTGGCTCGCGCCCGTCAACGGCGACGAGGAGTTCCGGCTGTCGCGGCTTGGCGCCCTCATCCACTCCGCGATGTGGTCGCCGGACGGCTCGTGCATCGCCGTTTCCTGCAGCCGCGCCGGCTCCTACGACATCTACACCGTCGACGTCCCCACCGGTAAGCACCACAAGCTGACGGGCGGGCCCCTGAACGCCGTAATGCCCGTCTTCACCCCCAACGGCGGGCAGATCGCCTACCTGCGCCTCAACGACACGTGGGAAGACCACGACGTCATGGTGATGGACCTGGACGGCGGCAACGCGCGCATCGTCGTGTCGGACACGGACTTCTTTGACTACACCTACGGCAAGACATTTGGCGCGCCGTCCGTGTCCGCGGACAGCAATGATGTCCTCTTTCGGTCGCAGCGCAGCGGCTACATCAACATCTGGACCGCGCCCATGGACGGCAGCGGCGAGCCGGAGCCCCTGGACCCGGGCGAAATCGAGCAGGACAACGCCGTGTGGTCGCCCGCCGGGCGGCAGGTGGCGTTCACGGCGAACAACAACGGCACGCTGGAGCTCCGCGTCGCCGAGGCGGGCAGCGGCACATCGCGCGCGGTCTTTGCCCCCGGCATCGGCATGTGCACGAACCTGAAGTGGTCGCCGGACGGCAGGGAGATCGCGTTCCGCTACGGCACGCCGACGCGCCCCGCCGACCTGTGGGTGGTCAACGTCGAGGACGGCTCCTCCCGCCAGATCACCCACGCATGTGCAGAGGGCGGGCCGGCGGACAAGCTCATCGAGCCGGAAAAGATCTCCTACGAGAGCACCGGCGGCTTCACCATCCACGCCTATCTATACAGCCCGCCTGACCGCTCGAAGAAGTACCCGGGCCTCGTGTACATCCACGGCGGGCCGACGTTGCAGTTCTTCGACGACCTCCAGCCGAACGTGCAGTACCTGGTGCAGCGCGGCTACGTCGTCCTGCTGCCGAACGTCCGCGGCAGCACGGGCTACGGCAAGGCTTTCGAGGAGGCGAACGACAGGGACTGGGGCCGCGGCGACCTCGACGACGCCATCGCCGGGACCGAGTACATGAAGGGCCTGAGCTACGTCGACCCGGGCGCCATGGGCATCACGGGCCGCAGCTACGGCGGCATCCTGAGCATGTACGCGATCACCAACGCGCCCGACGCCTTCCAGGCCGCCGCGCCGATGTCCGGCTACGGCGACTGGCCCGCCCTGCGCTGGGAGATGGAGCTCCGTCATCAGAAGATGCAGGCCCACGAGTTCGGCCCACTCGAGGAGAACGAGGAACTCTGGATTGAGCTGTCCTCGCAGAACAAGATCGACCGCGTGACCGCGCCCACGATGATCATTTACGGCGAGGGCAAGGACCCGTGGTCGAACTCATCGCGCGCCTTCTGGTATGAGATGAAGCGGCAGTACAAGACGGTGCACCACAACGTCTACCACAACGACGGCTACTACGTGGACGCGCCCGCCAATGTGCGCCAGCTCCTCATTGACGTGGCGGACTTCTTCGACTTGTACCTGAAGGGCTAGACAGAAAGAGATGCCGCAGCATGAAACTGGCCTGCGAGGGTTGCGACTGGACCACGGAACAGGACACAGCGGACGATCTCCTCGCCGCCATGATGGCGCACGGCGAGGACGCGCACTCCGAGATGTTTCAGGGCAAGAGCCCGGAAGAGCTCACGGCGATGAAGGGGATGATGGACGCCCACGTCCGTCAGATGATCATCGACCAGAACTGATTGTGTGCGCCCGTATGGGCTTTGGCGAGGGCGATGGCCCGTGGTCGGACGCGTCGCGCGCCTTCTGGTATGAGGTGAAGCGGCAGTACAAGACGGTGCATCACAACGACGGCTACTACGTGGACGCGCCCGCCAATGTGCGCCAGCCCTGATCGACGTCGCAGATTTTTCGACCTGTACCTGAAGGGCTAGCAGTGGGGGTACTCAGGGGAAAAAGTAGGGCGGTAAAGGAGCGTGCAGCCTTAGTCGCTCCTGCTGTCGTACGGAGTCTCGTCCTCTTTGATATGACGAACGTCGGCGTTTGAAGGCTCTTGATCCGGCAACAGCCCACCCGGAGGCTTATTGGGGTCAAAGAGCTTCGGTGGAATCTCCTTCATAGGAGTTCCGGCCCTTGACGGATTGGCAAAGAGTCTTCTGATGGAGAACACTAAACCCTCCAATTCGAACCCGACCGCACAGGCTAGAGTATATCGTAGACCGTGGTAGCAGACCATCCCTTGGATCGATCCTGGTTATCATCTGCCTTCATGTTGCTGTAAAAGGTATAGATCACTATTGAGGCGACAGTATTGGCAATGACAAATTCAACGGTCTGTGGGTGGGACCCGCCTGGTTCGACGACAACCGCATCTCTATCGTAGCTTTGATCCACCTGTTCAAGGAAGGGCCAGTAGAAGTGATTGAGTTCCTCGTCAACGCGCCCCTTCCTGTAGAGATCCTCCACCGTCTGGTCTGAGTTTGGTGAGAGTTGTTGAAGGATTGTGGTGCCATAGTGCAGTCCTATGGCCACCCTCGATGTGTTTTTCAAATGTGCGGTAACGGCGACATGAACATAGTTATTGCCCACCGTGCGGTGAGAGACATCATGCTCAATAGTTAGGTGGGGCTGAAATGTTCTAAGGAGGTGCAACCGGTAGAATGCGTATCCGCCACCCACAAAGAGAGCAACAAGCGTGCCCGCCCCTTGAACAATGGTGGCTGCCTCCGTCCATTCGACGCTTGCCCTATCCACAACCAACCACAGAATTCCCCACAAAGCAGCTATAAAGAGGAGACCAGCGCCAAGCAGCAGTGCAATTTGCTTCAAGGAACCCCGAAGCGCAGTCAAATCTTGCGTCCTACCGCGTAACCAGATTCAGCAGCCGGCCGGGCACGTAGACGGCCTTCGTGATTTCCTTGCCCTCCAGGTGGCGCTGCACGTTGGCCTGCGCCATCGCGATCTCCTTAGCCTCGTCCTCGCCGAGGTCCGGCGCGACGGGGAGCCGGTCGCGCACCCGGCCGTCCACCTGCACGACGAGCGTCACCGTCTCTTCCGCCGCCAGGTCGTCGTCCCACTCCGGGAACGACTGCAGGTGGACGCTTCGGCGCTCGCCAAGCCGCTCCCACAGCTCCTCGGACAGGTGCGGCGCGATGGGCGCCAGCAGCACGAGGCACGACCGGCGCGCCTCGTTCCACGCCCTGGCGCTTGCGGAGTTGTCCTCCCACACGCGCTGCATGAGGTTGGTCAGCTCCATCATCGCGGCGATGGCCGTGTTGAACTTGAAAGCGTCCAGGTCCTGGTACACCTTGCGCATCGTCTGGTGCAGCTTGCGGCGAAGCTCTCGGCTGCCCTCCGAGTTGTCGGAGCCGTTCAGCCCGGACGGGTCGCGGCTCCAGATGTCCCACACGCGGTTGAACCACCGCGCGATGCCGTTGATGCCGCCGTCGCTCCAGTCGCCGCCGCGGTCCCAGGGCCCCACGAACATGAGGTACGTCCGCACGATGTCCGCGCCGAGGGTGGAGACGTACTCGTCCGGTGCGACGACGTTGCCGCGCGACTTACTCATCTTGGCCCCGTCCGCGATGATGTGCCCCTGGTTGTAGAGACGCAGGAAGGGCTCGTCGAAGTTGAGCAGGCCGACGTCCCGCAGCGCCTTGGTAAAGAACCGCGCGTACATCAGGTGCATCACCGCGTGTTCCGCGCCGCCCGTGTACTGGTCGACGGGCGCCCACGCGCCGGCCTGGCCGGGGTTCCACGGCTCCCCGTCGTTCTTGGCGCTCAGGTAGCGCAGGAAGTACCACGATGAGTCGAAAAAGGTGTCCATCGTGTCCGTCTCGCGCTGCCCGTCGCCGCCGCACTGGGGGCACGCGACGTTGACGAACGCCTCGTTGCGCGCCAGCGGCGACTCGCCCGTCGGCCTGAAGTCCGCGTCCTCCGGCAGCAGCACCGGCAGGTCGTCCTCGGACACGGGCACCGTGCCGCAATTGGGGCAGTGGATGATCGGGATTGGCGTGCCCCAGTAACGCTGCCGCGAGACAAGCCAGTCGCGCAGCCGGTACGTCTGCGTCCGCACGCCGCCGCCGCGCGCCTCCAGGTACGCCGCGATGGCGTCCGCGCCCCGGTCGTTGGGCATGCCGTTGAAGTCGCCCGAGTTCACCATCGTGCCGGCCTCGGTGTACGCGACGTCCAGCGTCTCCTCGCCCGTGGCGCCCGGCGGCGCGATCACCGTGACGATGGGCAGCCCGAACTTGGTAGCGAAGTCAAAGTCGCGCTGGTCGTGTGCCGGCACGCCCATGACCGCGCCGGTGGCGTACCACGCGACGGCGTAGTCGGCCGTCCAGATGAGCACCTGCTGGCCGTTGGCCGGGTTGATGCAGTAGGAGCCCAGCGGCACGCCCGTCTTGTCCCGCTCCGTCGACATCCGCTCGATGTCCGACTTGGCGCGCGCCTCGGCGACGTAGGCCTCGACGGTTGCGCGCTGCTCGGGCGACGTGAGCGCCTCCACCATCGGGTGCTCCGGCGCCAGCGCCAGGAACGTCACGCCGAAGAGCGTGTCGACGCGGGTGGTGAACACCGGCAGCGACGTCTCCTCCAGCCCCAGGTGCGAGATGTCGAAGACCACCTCCGCGCCCTCGCTGCGCCCGATCCAGTTGCGCTGCATCGTCAGGATGCGCTCCGGCCAGTCCGTGATCCCCGACGAGTCCAGCAGTTGGTCGGCGTAGTCGGTGATCTTCAGGAACCACTGGTCCAGCTCGCGCCGTGTGATGGGCGTGCCGCACCGCTCGCACGCCCCGTCCAGCACCTGCTCGTTGGCCAGCACCGTCTGGCACGATGGGCACCAGACGGCGGGCGCGTGGGCGCGGTAGGCCAGCCCCGCCTTGAAGAACTGCAGGAAGAGCCACTGGTTCCACTTGTAGTACTCGGGCAGGCAGCAGACGATCTCCCGGTCCCAGTCGTACACCGTGCCCATTGAGCGGAGCTGGCCGCGCATCTTCTCGATGTTGGCCATCGTCCACTCGTGCGGGTGCACGCCCTGCCGGATGGCGGCGTTCTCCGCCGGCAGCCCGAAGGCGTCGAAGCCCATGGGGTGCAGCACGTTGTAGCCCTGCATCCGGCGAAACCGTGCGTGCGCGTCGGACGGCGCCATCGCGTACCAGTGTCCGATGTGGACGTCGCCGGAAGGGTACGGGTACATCGTGAGCTCGTACCACTTGGGGCGGGGATCGTCATCCCGCACGGTGTGGAGGCCGTCGTCCGCCCACCGCCGTTGCCACTTCCGGTCGATGGCGCTCGGGTTCCACCTGAGCTCAGACTGCCGAGTCCGCTGCTGTGTCATAGCCTCTGTGTCTCCTTGCTCCCGAGTAAACAAAACGCCCGTCCCCACAAAGGGACGGGCTGCAGAAACACGATGCCCGCGGTACCACCCTGATTGCCCACGCACCCGCTGGGGTGCGCGACCGCTTGCCGGCGATAACGGCGCCACCGTCCGGCCTTGGGAGCCCTCCACCCTCAATTCGGCACACCGGTTCGCCGATAAGTCGTGGGGCCTCGTTGGGGCCGCCGCTCAGGGGCGAGTTCGCGGGGCTGTCGCTGCCGGCCTCGCACCGTCCGCCGGCTCGCTGCTGCGACGCTTGCCGTTACTACTCCCCGTCGTCGCGTTTGACTATTGCATTAGAACGTAGCATCGGCCCGCCGGGAGTGTCAAATTGACCGGGCCCTTTCGGGGCCGCGGCGAGCGAGGCCCATTTCGCAGCGGCATACTGAAATAAGTCCGCATCGAATATTGCAGCCCATCCCCCGTTCTGCTAAAATCGTGGGCAAGAGCACATGCTCGATATACTTGTTAAAGTGGGCTCGCCCCACTTTTTTCTTTGATATGGGCCCGTAGGGGGAGGTCTTGGGAATGAAGAGCGACTTTTTCATCGCTGTGACCCAACTCGCCGCAGAGCGGGGCTTGCCCCGTGACACTGTGCTGGGCGTGGTTGAGGCGGCGTTGGTCTCCGCGTACCGCAAGGAGGGCGTCGGCGCCGGCCACGACCTCTCGGTGCGCCTTGACCCCGGCGATGGCGAGGTCTCCGTCTACATCCTCAAGCGCGTGGTGAAGACCGCCGCGGAGATTGAGGACGACCGCCGCGAGATCACCCTGCGCGAGGCCAGGAAGCTCAAGCCCGACGCCGCCGTAGACGACGTCATAGAGATCATCGCCGACTTCGCGAAGGCCGGGCGCATCGCCGCGCAGACCGCCAAGCAGGCCGTCCTGCAGCGACTGCGGGAGGCCGAGCGTGAGCTCGTCCTCGCCGAGTACACCAGCCGCGTCGGCGAGATCATCGCCGGGCGTATCGAGCGCGTGGAGCCGCACCAGGTCGTCGTGAACCTCGGCCGCGCCGACGCCCTCATGCCCCGTGATGAGGAGGTCCCCAGCGAGCGCTACCGCCCCAACACGACGCTGCAGTTCTACCTCTCGGAGGTCGCCGAGAGCAGCCGCGGGCCGGAGCTTATCCTCTCCCGCGCCCACCGGAATCTGGTGCGCCGCCTCTTCGAGCGCGAGGTGCCCGAGGTCTACAAGGGCGTCGTCGAGATCAAGGCCATCGCCCGCGAGCCCGGCTCCCGCACCAAGGTCGCCGTCGTTGCGAGACAGGAGGGCGTCGATCCCGTTGGCTCCTGCGTCGGCCTGCGCGGCTTCCGCATCCAGAACATCGTCAACGAGCTGCAGGGCGAGAAGATTGACGTCCTGCCGTACAGCGACGACATGCGCGACTTTCTCGCCAACGCGCTCAGCCCCGCCCAGGTGATCAAGGTCGATTTGGAGCATGAGGAGAAGTCCGCGCTCATCATCGTGCCGGACCGGCACCTCTCGCTCGCCATCGGCCGAGAGGGCCAGAACGCGCGCCTCGCCGCCAAGCTCACGGGCTGGCGCATCGACATCCGGAGCGAGTCCGAGTTTGCCCTCGCCGCCGAGGCAGAGGCCGAGGCTGCCGCGGAAGCTGCGGCAGCGGAAGCGGAGGCCATCCTGGAAGACAACCGGGCCGCCGCCGTGGCCATCGTCGAGGCGGAGGTCGCGGTGGCCGGGACCGCGGTGGAAGCCGTTGAGCAAGAGGTCATCGAGGCCGAGGCTGAGCCCGAGGTCGAGGCCCCGGTGGCCGAGGCCGTCGAGGAACCCGTCGCCGAAGCGGAAGCGGTCGTCGAGGCGGCTCCCGAGCCTGAGCCCGTCGTCTTGATCAACGAGGACGCCGAGCTGGAAGAGCTCCTCCGGCTGGAGGCCGAGGAGGCCGCGGAAGAGGAGATGGAAGAGCGCCAGCCGGAGCCCGCTGGCATCTCCGTTGACGACGATTCCATATGGGTGCTGCCGGAGACCATCCGCAGCCCCTCCGTCCTGCGGTTCGCGGAGGACATCATGCCTGCGGAGCGGGGAAGGGCGCGCGCCGAGCGTGATCGCCGGCCGGACCCCAACGCCGCCCCCGCCGGCCCGGACAACAGGCCGCGCGCCAAGAAGGGCAAACGGTCGCGGTAGGCTCACCAATCGCTAGTCGAGGCCGCGTCCATGGAGGCGCGGCCCATCATTCGGACACCAAGGGGGGCGGATCCCGGAAGGGCAGGTGCAGACGATGACGCCGAGACGCATTCCCATCCGGACCTGTTGCGGGTGCGGCAGGAAGAGCGGGAAGCGGGCAATGGTGCGCATCGTCAGGCAACCGGACGGCGGCGTTGCCGTCGACCCCACCGGCCGGGCGTCCGGCAGAGGCGCCTACTTGTGCGAGGACCCGGCATGCTGGGAGTTGGGCCTCGGCCGAAACAGGCTGGAGCGCACGCTCAGAGTCACCATCCCACCGGACCAACGTTCCGCCTTGCTGGCCTACGCAGGGGAACAGGGCCAAGACTGGGTAGGCGAGGAGGACTGATATGGCACGCAGATCATTTAGACCAAACAGACCCACGCGACGGCGCGGCCCCAGAAGGGGACCGGGCCCCGGCGCAATGACCCTTGACGCCCCGGACCTGAACCTGGTCCTGGAGCTGCCCCCCGCCATTATGGTCAGCCAGTTGGCGGAGGTGATGCGCGCCAACCCCATCGACATCATCAAGAACCTCATGCGCACCGGCGTCATGGCCACGGTCAACGAGGTCCTCGACTTCGAGACCGCGGCGACCGTCGCCACTACCATGGGCCACCGCGTGCGCAGGCTGGAGGACGTGTCCTCCACCGAGGTCGAGGACCCGCTCAAGCCCCCGGAGGACGACCCAGATGACCTGGAGCCGCGCGCGCCCGTCGTCACCATCCTCGGCCACGTCGACCACGGCAAGACGACGCTGTTGGACGCCATCCGCAACACCAACGTCGTAGAGCGTGAGGTCGGCGGCATCACGCAGCACATCGGCGCGTACCAGGTAGAGACCCATGACAACAAGCTGACCTTCCTGGACACCCCCGGCCATGAGGCGTTCACCGCCATGCGGGCCCGGGGCGCCCACGCCACTGACGTCGCCATCCTCGTTGTCGCGGCGGACGACGGCGGCATGCCGCAGACGACCGAGGCCGTCGACCACGCCAAGGCCGCCGGCGTCCCCATCGTCGTCGCCATCAACAAGATGGACCGCCCGGACGCCGACCCCGACCGTGTGAAGCGGCAGCTCGCCGTGCAGGGATTGCTCCCCGAGGACTGGGGCGGCGAGACTATCATGGTCCCCGTCTCCGCCAAGTCCGGCGACGGCCTGAATGACCTTCTCGACAACCTGCTGGTCGTCACCGAGGTGCAGGAGCTCAAGGCCAACCCCAACCGCGCCGCCAGCGGCGTGGTCGTCGAGGCCCAGCTCGACAAGAGCAAGGGCCCGTTGGCCACCGTCCTCGTGCAGCAGGGCACCCTGCACGTTGGCGACAACCTTGTCGTCGGCGACACCTTCGGCCGCGTCAAGGCCATGATCGCCGACACCGGCCGCCGCATCCGGGAGGCCGGCCCGTCCACGCCCGTCGAGGTCCTCGGCCTCTCGCAGCTTCCGCTGGCCGGCGACCCCTTCCTCGTCACCGCCGACGAGCGCACCGCGCGCAGCCTGCTGGAGACCCGCAAGCGGCGCAGGGAGGCCCAGTCCGTCAACGGCTTGTCCATGGAGGAGGTCTCCTCCCGCATCCAGAGCGGAGAGGTCAAGGAGCTGCTCATCATCCTCAAGTGCGATGTGCAGGGCAGCATAGAGGCCGTCCGCAGCACCATCATGAAGTCGCGCATGGATGAGGTGACGGTGCGCATCCTCCACGCCGGAGCGGGCACCATCACCGAGAGCGACATCCTCCTCGCCAGCGCCTCCGACGCCATCGTGCTCGGCTTCAACAGCCGCGTCGAGCCGGGCGCCCGGTCCCTTGCCGAGCAGCACCGCGTCCAGATTCGCCTGTACGACATCATCTACCAGCTCGCCGATGACGTTGAGCGGGCGCTGCAGGGCATGCTCACGCCCGTGGACCGGGAGGTCATTGACGGCCATGCGGAGGTGCGCGCCATCTTCAGCCTCGGCCGCCGCAACCGTATCGCCGGCTGCCAGGTGCTCGATGGCCGCTTTACCCGCAACGTGCAGGTCCGCATCCACCGCGACGGCGAGCTGGTCCACACCGGCCCCGTCGCCAGCTTGAAGCGCTTCAAGGACGACGTCCGTGAGGTCACCGCGGGTTTCGAGTGCGGCATCGGCATCGACGGCTTCCTGGAGTTTGAGGAAGGGGACACCCTGGAGGCATTCCACATAGAGCGCGGCTAAAGGGACCCTTAACGAGGCGTCATTATGTGTGACTGGACAACGGCGTCATCTGACTTGCTAATTTTCACGTCAGCCTTAACCGAGGGAAAATCATGACCGATTCAGATGCCTCCAGTCTATCGAAGCGAGGTGCTCATGAAAGGACTGGGCGATCGGGCGAATACTACGTTGTAGCTGAACTGAACCGACGTGGGTGCTACGCGGTTCCCTTCGCTGGCAATATGCCAGAAATCGACATAATGGCAACCAATGCCGGACGCACGCGTACTGTCTACATTCAGGTCAAGACGAAAAGGACAGGCAGGACCAAGCGACACGGAAGGCCAACTGGCAATTGGCATTCAAGGGCCTCAGAGGGTGACAAGGATCCGAGGCCGGAACATTTTTGGGCGTTCGTTTCCATACCAAATGACTACAATGAGCCCCCCAGCTTTTGGGTAGTACGCGATGCTTGGTTACGCCAAGACATCAAGGCGAACCATGCTGCATGGTTGGAGCGCACCGGAGGGCGTAGACCGAGAGGAAACATCTCTGATCACCACGGCATTTCTGAAGACCGTCTCAAAGAGTGGGAAGACAATTGGGACATCCTAGAAATCTTCTAGAGCTGCTCTGGATGTCAAGACGCCAGTCGTGCACCAACTTCGTTCCATTTGCGCCAAAGGGAGCCCCCCGCCATGAGCCGCCGTATGGGCCGCGTCAATGAGCTTATTCGTGAGGAGCTGAGTTCGCTCCTGCTCCTTGAGTTGAAGGACCCGCGCGTCGCCGCGCTGACCACGGTGACCCACGTCGAAACCTCGCCTGACCTTGAGCACGCGCGTGTGTACGTCAGCGTCATGGGCTCGGAGCAGGAGCAGGCGGGCGCAATGAACGGGCTCCGTTCGGCAGAGGGCTTCCTGCGCCGGAGCCTCGCCGGGCGGGTGAAGATGCGCCGGGTGCCCGCGCTGACCTTCGCGCTGGACAGCTCCATGGAGCAGGGCGCGCAGATGCTTGAACTCATAGACCGCGTGGCGGACGGCCACGGCGCGCATCAGGAACGGAGACTATGACCGTCAACGGAGTGCTGAACCTCTACAAGCCCGCCGGTGAGACCTCTATGGACATGGTGCGCATGGTCAAGCGGCTCACCGGTCAGAAGAAAGTCGGCCACGGCGGCACGCTGGACCCCATCGCCAGCGGCGTCCTCCCCATCTGCTTCGGCCAGGCGACCCGCCTCATGGACCCTCTCGTCGATGGCGTGAAGCGCTACCACACCCGCGTTCGCCTCGGCGAGACAACCGACACCTACGACTCCGACGGCACGGTCACCGCCACCGCCGACGCCTCCGCCGTCACCCGCGACGACGTAGAGGCCGCCCTCGATGCGTTCCGCGGCGTGATCCAGCAGGTGCCGCCCATGTACAGCGCCCTCAAGCAGGGCGGCGAGCGCCTCTACGACCTCGCCCGCGCCGGTTTCGACGTGGTGCGCGAGCCCCGTGAGGTCGTCGTTCACAGCCTGACTCTGGAGGCGTACGAGCCGCCGGACGTCGTGCTCGACATCGTCTGCGGCCGCGGCGTCTACGTGCGCTCCATCGGCCACGACCTCGGCGTCGCCCTCGGCTGCGGCGGCCACGTCGTCGAGCTCGAGCGGCGAGGCGCGGGCCCGTTCACGTCGGACGACGCCGTCACGCCAGACCGGTTCAGGGAGGCCGTGGAGGCCGGTGCGTGGATGGACCTCGTCCACCCGCCCGACATCGTCGTGTCCAACCTGCCCGCGGGGACCGTCGCCGGCGCGCTCGAGACCTTCGTGAAGTCGGGCCGCTCCGTCGTGCTCGGCGGCCGCGAGGGCATGGACCCCCCGCAGCACGGCGAGCTCTGGCGCGTCTACGGCCACGACGGCCGCTTCATAGCCCTCGCCCGCTACGACAAACCCACCGGCCAGTGGCGCCCGGAAAAAGTCTTCGACGCCACCCAACAAGCCACCCGCCACCGCGCACCCTCCCGCCCCTAACCCAACGCCCACCCCGTCGTTCCCGCGAAGCTTGCCCCGTACCCCGATACGGGGGCGGGAACCCAGGGCAGGGGCGGACGCG
>JAPONS010000028.1 GCA_026713825.1 Chloroflexota bacterium
CGTTCCCCGCCCGCGCGGGGATGAACCGGTTGATAGCTAGATCGAACGCAAACCCGACTGGCGTTCCCCGCCCGCGCGGGGATGAACCGATGGTGCGCCGGGCGACACCGGGGCCGGCGGCAGCGTTCCCCGCCCGCGCGGGGATGAACCGTCTGAGGCTGTCCGCACTGGCGAGCTTGCCGGGCGTTCCCCGCCCGCGCGGGGATGAACCGGGGACCGTGATCCACGGACTACGCGGTGCAGAGCGTTCCCCGCCCGCGCGGGGATGAACCGTCGGGGTCGCCCGCGAACGAACCGACGTAGTTGCGTTCCCCGCCCGCGCGGGGATGAACCGCCCACGGGCATCCGGCACTCGGCGCGGCAGATGCGTTCCCCGCCCGCGCGGGGATGAACCGTAGATCGGATCAGGATCGATCAGCTCGGCAAAGCGTTCCCCGCCCGCGCGGGGATGAACCGGGCCGGACGCCCTGGTCAGGCGGTCCGCGAGCGCGTTCCCCGCCCGCGCGGGGATGAACCGACCCACGTTATCCCCGCGCAGGATCTCGGTGTCAATGGCAATCGAAAACTGCACACTTTTTGGAGCACGATGTTCTCGCTAAAGATTCCGAACACACGAGACAGAAACTTCGCTCGGTGGTCAGACCATTGAAACTGGTACCCAGGCTCTTGGAATATGTCTATGAATCGAGATGGCATTGGCCCGGTTCACCTCGCGACACAGGCCGTGAGGGTGACGACCACGAGGGGGATGCACAAGACGTGGCGACTCATGACGGCTATTCCGGGAGGCGCAGTTGCGATGGCACGATACGTTGCGGTGATGGCCAGAGCAGCAGCGCCCCCTTGACCGTCCGGTAGTGCTGGTCCGGCCACGCTTATTCAGCGAACACAGGCATCAGTATGCCTGAAGACTGGAGGACGTGCCCCCCACCAGCTGCGCCGCAAGTGCCGCCCGCGCGGTCGTCGTCCTCTGGAGTCGCTCCCGCCCAGAAGCGTCGAAAACCACGAGATCACGTACGGGGACTCAGGCCACCGTGAGGTCTGCGGCGAGGACAGCCGCCGACGCCGACCGGCTGGCGCACGTCTGATCCTGATCGGTCCGCAGCCGGTGTTCGAGGTGTAGCGCAGTCCCGTTCAGATTGCGGGGTACAACATGGGAAACGCTAACGGGCGACCTGATGTAAGATGTTCCATGTAAATAACTTACGGCGTTACGGTGGCGGACACGCGCAGAACTGGTTGCGGAGTCTGGAGCGCTACGCCTTCCCGCGCATCGGCTCCCGGCCGGTCTCCCAGGTCAACAGCGCCGACGTGCTGGAGATCTTCACGCCGATTTGGCACGTGAAGCCGGAGACGGCGCGGGCTGTACGCCAGAGAATCCGGTCGGTGCTGGAGTGGGCCGTTGCGATGGAGATGCGCATGGACAATCCCTGTGACCGCGTGCTGCCGGTCCTCGGTCAGCAGAGCGACATCGTGCAGCACATGCAGGCGCTGCACCACAAGGACGTAGAAAAGCGGCCGGGCGGTTGAGATTCTCGAGGCCGCGCGCACGCTCGGTGATGGCGTTCTCGTGTTTCCGATGCGGAGCGGACGGCCGATAGCGGCGTCGACGCTACCGAAGATGCTCCGCCAGCACCAGGTCGCGGCCGTGGCGCACGGCTTCCGGTCGAGCTTTAGGGACTGGGCGGCCGAGGAGACGGACCACTCCCGTGAGGTCATCGAGGCGGCGCTGGCGCACGTGGTTCCCAACAAGGTCGAAGCCGCCTACGCGCGGTCGGACCTGTTCGAGCGGCGCAGGCGGCTCATGGACGACTGGTCGGCCTACCTTGCCGGGGCGGGCGCGAGGTCGTGAGGCAGTGCACGAGAACGGCTACGGGATGATCGCCGTAGAACACTGCCGGCCATTGCCGCCCGCACCACGAGGACATGCCGCCGCCGGTCGGCACGAATCAGCCGCTGCGTCGCTGCTCGTCGTCCGGCCCGCGCGCGTGCCGGGGAGCCTTCCAGCATGGATGCATGAGGACGGGAGCGGGGTGGCCTGACACCCCCACCACTGTTTTCCTGACACCCCTCCCCACCTGCGCGTCAGTTTCTCCTCGCCCCCAGCCTCGCCCCCGGCTTCGACCCCGAAGGGGTCCAGACGAAGGGTACGTCCTCACCGGAGGTCGGCCACTTCATCCTTTCTGATCAGGCCCAGATCAAGCCCAATTCGCCAAACCTAACACAAGTGCGTCCGCTCCCCCGTCAACGCCGTGGGGCGTGGCACTCGATGGTGATCGGGGGACGCCCACCCGTCACTCTAGGCCGCGCCGGGGAGACTTCTTCATAGATCCGGCCTGATCCTCTGTCGTAGGCGCGCTGCATGTGGTACACCTCGCGCGCCGAGAAGTCGGACACGTACTCAGGAAGCCAGGACATGAGGTCCCCGCCGTACGTGACGTGGAAGAAGCCCATCGCGTGGGCCACCTCGTGGCGAAGTACAGGCAGGAGCGGGCAGCCCTGGCCAACGGAGTTGAACTCGTCACGCGACAGGGCCTGACTGTTGATCTGCACCAAGCTCTGCGCTGACCCAATCCCCGCCTTCCCGCACAAGTCGGTCCCAAGATCTTCCTCGGGGAGGAATTCGATGGTGATCCTGCTGCCGGAACGCTGGGAGCCGTCCGATATCCGTCCGCCGAACGGCTGCCCCGTGATCTTGGCGACGAGGCTTGGAATTTCCGCCCGAATCTGTTGCACCTTTTCCTCGGAAACGATGCGTTCGTCGTCATCGTCGTGCGTGCGGATATGGAAGTCCGGGCTGCTTGTCGAAAGCACGTAAGACGACCGTTGGTCTAGCGGCGCGCCACACCTGCCGGGCTGGCAGTCGAAGGCGTTAAAGACAAGCTGGTTCCAGAACCAGCGGATGAAGTCCGGGTCAGCGATGGGACTTCCGGCCTCTAGCGTGAAGTCCCTCTCTACGATCAAATCCTGATCTGCATCCTCGCATGAGAACTCCTGCGTCGGCGGTTCGTCGTATCCCTCTGCAGTCACGTCCAAGAAGTAGTGCCCGAAAATATCCGGGATCTCATACCTTCCGTCCGAGCCAGTAGTGGTGCGCCGCTGCTGCCAGGGGTAGGTGGTTGAGGCCGTCACAGCCGCCCCAGCGACCTCACGACCAGCTTGATCACGCACACTGCCAACAACTGTACAGGCGGAGGCAGAAGCTGGCTCCAGCTCGAAGTCCACGGAGAACCGCGGCGGTGGGGACTCCCACCCATGCGAATCTGAGATATAGCCATCCGCGAGGACTCGTACGATGAGGTGGGTGCGCCCGCTGGGGCCACGCTCCAGGGTAATTCCCGTGATCTCGTAGCTGCCGTCCGCTGCCGTCTCCGAGCGTCCGGCCTCAGAAAACGCTGCCCAGTTGTCTTGGACCAGAACAGTGGCGCCCCCGATTCCAGCGCCGCTTTCGGCGTCCGTCACGACACCATAGGCGGTCCGGCCTGCGGGCGTCGGAGTCGTCGGCGTCATAGGGAGCGGAGTTGGAGCCGTTGGAGAGGAGGAACCACCACCACACGCCACTACGACAAGACACAGACAAACACCAACCATCTTCGCAGCGAGAGTCGTCCGCATCAACTCCGCACCGCCATAGACGCCACTCGGTGGGAGCTTCAGTGGGAACCTAATGACGGCGTATGGGATATTCAGGGATTTTCTCAAGGCCTTGGCGAAGCCTCTGAGCGGCTCCGAGTGATAGGAAGACGGAAGCATATAGCTATTGGTCCGTGTTGAGAAAGAGGAGGCAACATGCAACCGAAGCTTACGAGAGTGGCTCTGGACGTTTGCTCTGAAGCACCATCCCAAGCCGTCTGTGGAACGTTTTCAGATCCTCAAGAACCCACTCGGAGCGATGCCGAGTCCCGTCAGGACCGACGAGCACCAACGTCAGTCTTACCGGTGTGCGTTGATACTGCGCTGTGCCTGCTATGTTGCCGCCAAGCGCCGCGCTTCTCACATGAATCCAACCACTTGGGGGTTGGCCTTCGCACATCCCGATCTGGAATGGCCCGCTCCACTGTCAAGGGCAACCGAAAACTGCACACTTTTTGGAGTGCGCCCCTGTGGGTGGACAGGGTCAAGCCGCGGTTTTGACAGGGCGCGGAGTGTGTTGATTCTCGAATTGCACCGGGCTCAGATAGCCTAGCGCAGAGTGCAGTCTGCGGGCGTTGTACACCTCCTCGATGAACCTCGGCAGGTCTGTGCTGACGTCCTCGAACGTCTCGTAGTCGGCCAGGTAGACCGCCTCAACCTTGAGGGTCTTGATCAAGCTCTCCGCCTTGGCGTTGTCGTACGGGTTGCCGCGTCGGCTCATCGACCCGACCAGCCCGTGCGCGGCGAGGAGCTCGCGGTAGCGCGCCGAGGCGTACTGCGATCCCCGGTCCGTGTGGCAAACGCAGCCCGACGGTGGCTGCCGCGAGGCGATCGCGGCATCGAGCGCGGCCACGGCGAGTCGCGCGTCGATGGA
>JAPONS010000029.1 GCA_026713825.1 Chloroflexota bacterium
CCGCCACCGCCCCCGGCGCGCCGGGGGCCGGCCCGCGCCCCGGGGGGAAGGCCCCCTCCGCCTTCCGCCGAGCCTCCGGCGCCAGCCCCGCGTGGTAGGGGCTCGCCCGCCACCCCCGCGCGTTCAGCGCCGCCGCCACGTCCTCCGTCTCCTGCCGTGAGAAGCAGTACACGATGGCCGCGTTCCCCCGCCACCGCTCCAGCAGCGACGCCACCTGCCGCTCGACGTTGTCCTTCGCCCGCACCGCATAGCTCAGGTTCGCCCGGTTGAAGCTCGAGACGAACACCTCCGCGCCCCGCAGGTCCAGCTGCTCCACGATGTCCCGCCGCACCCGCTCCGTCGCCGTCGCCGTCAGCGCCAGCACCGGCGTCCGCGGGAACATCGAACGCAGCTGCCGCAGGTTCCGGTAGTCCGGCCGGAACTCGTGCCCCCACTCCGAGATGCAGTGCGCCTCGTCGATCGCGATCAGGCTGACCCTCAGCCCGCTCAGGAACCGCTGGAATCCCGGCGCCGACAGCCGTTCCGGCGCCACGTACAGGATCTTCACGTCCCCCCGACGCACCTCCGCCTGCACCCGCTCGATGTCCCGTACCGGCATCGTGCTGTTGATGAACCGCGCCGCAATCCCGTTCGCGCTCAGCCCGTCCACCTGGTCCTTCATCAGCGCAATAAGCGGCGACACCACCAGCGTCACCCCCTCCATCGCCAGCGCCGGCAGCTGGTAGCACAACGACTTCCCGCCCCCCGTAGGCATCAGCAGCAGCGAGTCCCCGCCCCCCAGCACCCGCCAAATCACAGCCTCCTGCTGCCCCCGAAAACTCTCAAACCCAAAATGCGCCTTCAACAGCGCATGAATGTCCGTCGAAGTGGTCATGGGCGCACGGCTCTCCTGCAATTGTGGTTGCGGTGTTGGGATAGTAGGGAGTGCAGTAGGGGGCGCGCAAGGTGTGGTGAGTCAGTTCATTGGCCAATCACCAACCGAATGCAAAATAGTCCTCCGCCCCTTGCAGCCATCTGTCAGCTAATTCTTTGCCCTTCAAACTGTCTACATATTTCCGTAGGTACTCTCCATCCACCAACGACTTCCCTCTAGCCACCTTGCCTGCAATGATCCTCACATATCGTTGCTCATACAGAAAGTCACAACCAAAGACACACAGCGGCATCACAATATTGAGGTCCTTTCGTTCTTCATCCGAACAAACCCTTCTTTTCTTCTTGTGCGCCACCCACAGGGCCTCGACCGGGAATTCCTTCCCACACATGGCACACGAGGCTCGCCGCTGTCTCCCAAAAAGAAACCTACGTAGCAAGTGTTGCTCTAAGCGTCCCTTCTTTTCTGAACGTCCATCCGTTTCATCCAGACCCTCCAAACGTAGTCGGAGCTTCTGCCACTCTTTTTCCTGCGCCTCCTCCCACTTGCTCCGCCGCTTCTGGGCCTCCCACCCTTTGTCCTCCCAGCCAATCCAGCTGAAGAGATACCCCCATCCGCTCTGTGTAGTCTCCACAAAAACTAAAGGCGAGTAGTAGATGACCTTATCTATAGCCGAACCTCTCTCGGGATAGATCCCCAACAAATGCTCCCTCAAGGTGGTTGCCTCACACTCCAACGTCTCTTTGAGGAACATAACCGCCTTCTCTTCAAGTTCCGAATACTTGCCTGTTTGCCCCCTGTACTTCACCCGCTCATCAACAACTTCAAAGTGGTCACTACCTCGCAAGAACTGTTCCATGACGTCTACCGGTACGTGGAAACGTTTTTGGGACCTATCAGACAAGGCTCTGCAATAGCTAATTGCTAACTTCCCCACTGGGCAGGACTTCACCTCAGAGAACACCTTTTCACTGTACGTGCGCACGCGGCTTTGTGGCATCTTGTCACTAGACGCAGCCCGGCGAGCCACGTACCAAGTCTCACCGCCAAAGTCGCAATGCCAGTATTTCCCAGAGCTTCTTACCAAAACGCCAACCAATTCCTTTATCCTGCCAAATTCCGAACTCCCGTCGTCCAAGCCCTTCATTTCACTGCTATGCATGAGGTCTGACAGCTTAGCGAGGCCAAAGGTGTTGGGGTAATCCCTAGCCTCTCTAAGCACCTCACCGGCTCGTTCGGCCAGAGAGTTCAAGACAACAAAGTATTCCCTATCCGACGATTTCCCGGGCCTCGGGCGCTTCTTGAGGGATTGCCCCTTTGGTTCGGGCAAGTACATTTTGTATTTACACGGAGGTCCTATTTGCCTGTCTGCAAGGTGCTCTAATAGGCGGAGGAAGCCCTCAATGCGGAATCTGTTCCCCGCCAATCCCAACTCTAAGATTCGCTCCCTCAATTCTGAGGCCAGCCAATAGCCCCTAGTCTCCATCTCCTCTCTGCAGCTATTGAGCGCGGGGAGACCGCTCGTTTCGTTGATGCGCTCAAGGTGGGAATTGACGGAATCACTAATTGTCTGATGACTAACTCCGAGAGCTTCCCCCGTTTGTCTAAGAGTCGGCCAAGGTTCCTTGTCAAATCCAAAATAGTACGCCACTCGGCCAACATCTTCTTGTGAGGTCTCGTCAGTAGTGCGCAGCAACTCTGATTCAATGGTCACGATGGCGTCTCTCCAACTTTTGTCCCAAGGGGTGCTTTATATCTTCCTCTTGCGGGGCTCCATATTTAGGGCACTCCAGCCTACTCTAAAGATTCTCGCCCCTGCAACACACACCCCCGCCCTTGCCATCCCCGCCTCGTCGCGCTACCGTGCCCCTGCACCGCGGCCTCGCCCGTCGAGCGCACTCAACAAGATCGGAGCACAACCATGCCAGACCGCAAGCGCGTCCTCATCACCGGCATCTCCGGCCAGATCGGCGGCGTTGTCCGCGAGGCCCTCATGACCGGCCACGACGTCTCCGGCATCGACCTCCGACACGCCGACGGCTTCCAGACCACCGTCGCCGATATGACCGACCTCGAGGCCATCCTCCCCGCATTCGAGGGCATCGACACCGTCGTCGACCTCGCCAACAACCCCGCCGGCAACCTCTCCTGGCACCACGCCTACCGCAACAACATTCCCGCCGTCTACAACTGCCTCGAGGCCGCACGACGCTCCGGCGTCAAACGCGTCATCTTCGCCAGCTCCAACCGCGCCTCCGAGAACTACGAGCTCGACCAGCCCTACGCCAACATCTGCGCTGGCGACTACTCCGGCCTCACCCCCGGCCAGTTCCCCCTCGTCACCCCAGACATGCCCGTCCGCCCCAGCGGCCCCTACGGCATCGCCAAGTGCCTCGGCGAGGCCGCCGGGCGCTACTTCTCCGACCGCCACGGCCTCTCCTTCATCGCCCTCCGCTTCGGCACCGTCCGCCGCGACAGCCGTCCCTCCGTCGTCCGCCACTTCGCCACCATCCTCAGCCACCGCGATCTCGGCCACCTCGTAGAACGCTGCGTCGCCGCCCCGGACTCCCTCCGCTCCGCCACCTACTTCGGCGTCTCCAACAACACCTGGCGATTCTGGGACATCACCAACGCCCAAGCCCAAGTAGGCTTCAACCCCCAGGACAACATGGAAACCTATCGCGAGGCCTAACCCCCGTCGCCCCCGCGCCGGCGCACCCCTTCCCCCGCTCGCGGGGGAAGGTTGGGATGGGGGTGCGTAGGGGCGACCCTCGTGGTCGCCCGCTCCCTGCCCCTGCGGAGGTCCGGGATAGGGGAGGTGACGCAAAC